>CAYGTG010000235.1:0-9467 GCA_964352485.1 uncultured Nannocystaceae bacterium
CTGTTCTCCTCCTACCTCTCGGCGTTTGCCGCAGGGTCCCACGCGGGCGCCCCACCGTTTGCATCGGCGGAGCACGAAGCGGCCCACCAAGAAGCGGCTCCCGGGCCCAAGCAACGACTCGACGTTTCGCTGGTGATCGACACCACGGGAAGCATGAGCGACGAGATCGCTTACCTGCAGACCGAGTTCGACGCGTTGTCCTCCCAGATCGGCGAGCAGTACCCAGACGCCGAGCAGCGGTGGTCACTGGTCCTGTATCGCGACCAGACCGACGAGTACGTCGTTCGATGGTTCGACTTTCGCGACGACCTCGGGGAGTTTCAAGCCGAGCTGGCAGCCCAATCGGCCGACGGCGGCGGCGACTATCCCGAAGCCGCCGACGAAGCCCTGGAGATCGCCAACGAGCTGAGCTGGAGATCAGACCCGGACGTGGCCAAGCTGATCTTCTGGGTCGCCGACGCGCCCCACCATGACGAGCACGCCGATGCGCTCGCCGACGCCGTCCGGCAGGCCAGAGACAAGAGCATTCACATCTATCCCGTCGCATCCAGCGGCGTCGACGAGCTCACCGAGTTCAGCATGCGCTCGACCGCCCAGCTCACCGGGGGCCGCTACATCTTCCTCACCGACGACTCGGGCGTGGGCAACCCGCACGCCGAGCCCACCATCCCCTGCTACTTCGTCACCAAGCTCGACGACGCCATCGTGCGCATGGTCGACGTCGCACTCTCGGGTGCGTACCACCAGCCCGATGCGTCCGAGATCCTCCGGGTCGGCGGCGACGTGCAAGACGGCGCCTGCACCCTCGCCGATGGCCAGACGGTCACCGCGTTCTAGAAAACGCGGAGAAGGAGCACCGGAGGTGCCCGTCGTGCCGAGTACCATCATCGCTCGAGGCACAGGATTCGGTACTCGAGGGCGCACGGCGACGTGACGTAGTCGGTCCACAAATCCCCGTCGTCCCAGTTGAAATAGGGCGACCCCGTCCCGCCTTGAGTGATGGGGCCGCCGACAGTCCATCCTTCGCACGAGAATCCGTCGAAGTGCCCGAAGCGGTCCGTGCCAGACCACATGCTGCTGGGGTGTGATTCGGGTTCTTCCGACACCGAATGTGGGCCACGACCTCCGCATGAGACCTAAACGCCCTGAGCGGCGCTGCTGAAGACCATCTGCCGGCAGCGCAGGGCCACCGGTGAGTGGTAGTCTCGACGCATGCGGTTCGGGTTCGCGGCGTTGCTCGCCGCCGTGCTGGTGACCGCGGGCTGTAGCGCGCAGGCCTACACCTGCGGAGCCAGTGAACAGTGCGACGGTGGGGAGTGCCAGCCCAACGGGTTCTGCAGCTTCCCCGACCCCGCGTGTGAGAGCGGTCAGCGCTACGGCGAGTTCTCTGGACAGGGTCTCGGTGGGCAGTGCGTTGAGCCCCTACCCGGTTCGAGCTCCGGGGTCACGACGACGAGCGTGCCCGCCCCTTCGACGACCGAGGAGGCCTCAACGACCTCTGCCGACGACACCACGTCGAGCAGCGACGAGAGCACGACCGCCTCGCTCAAAGGCGGCACCACCACCACGTCCACGCCAAGCACGGGCTCGGGCAACGCCGAGAGCAACTCGAGCGGGGCCGAGCCGGTCGATCCGTCGTTGGTCGCCTGGTGGAGGCTCGACGAAGACCCCGCCGGCGGCGTGCTCGACTCCACCATCAACGGCCTCGACGGCGTGTGCGAGGTCTGCCCCCTGCTCGGCCCAGGAGTGGTCGACGGCGCGCTCGCCTTCAACGCCGAAGAGGTCATCTTCGTCGAGCAATCCAACGCATTCATCTCCGACGCCTTCACGGTCACCGCCTGGGTTCGCATCGGCGCCATCGCAGCTGCGCCGAGCTTCCACCACTTCGTCGGCAAGTCGGTGGGTCCGACCAACCGCAACACGTTCGAGCTCTACCTCGCCAACACCGATCAGCCCCGCCTCCGCTTCAACGTCGCCAACGCCACGGTGACCTCCGGCGCGCAAGTCGCGGCGCCTGGTCTCGACGTCTGGACACACATGGCCGGCACCTTCGACGGAGACGCGGTGAGGTTGTTCGTCGACGGTGAAGAGGCGGCCGAGAACGTCGCTCCCCAGGGCGGCATCGAGTGGGACGACAACCCCGTCGTGATGGGCGGCGACATCGACAGCGGGGAACTGCAAACCACCTTCACCGGGGCGCTCGACGACGTCCGGTTCTATGACCGTGTGCTCGAGCCCGCCGAAATCGCGGCCCTCGCCAGCCTCCGCTAGCCCTCAATCAAGCGCTGCTTGATTGAGGGCTAGCGCCAGTCTTGATAGGGGCCTTTCGAAAAGGCCCCTCACTGCGGCCGACAAGTCGCCCTTCGTTTCACCCGAAACGGGCACCTGACGGCGCCTACTAGCCCTTGATTACACGGGTTTTCCAAAACAGCGCTTGATTGAGGGCTAGCAACCCGTCGTGCCTGCGGCGGGTGCGCCCGCCGCAGGGCAGCCACCGCCTCTTGGTGGCCGTCCTCCGACAGTGTCCGATGTCCGCGAGCCTCAGACGCCCTAGAGGCTTGCAACCTGCGGCATCGGAGCTCGTCTACCCGAGGTGAGCCCTCAACGTTTGTCGTGGCCGCTTCTCCTGCTCGTCGCGTGGACGGGCTGCCGCACGACGGACACTGGCGACGTTCAGCCGGGCACGAGCGGCGATCCGTCGGTCGCGGAGTCTTCGAGTGGGGCCGGGCTGGACTCTGGTCTTGGGAGCACCAACTCCACCGACGACGAGGATCCGCAGACGGGCGAGGTTGGAACAAGCTCCCCAACGACGGGCCCCGCCCCGACGTCGGACGGGTCGGATGCGGCAAGCGGGGAGGGAGACGCCTGTCCTCCGTCGTTTCTGGAGGGCGAGTGGCCCGGCGACCTCGTGATTGCGACCGCCTGCGACTCGGTGCGGTTCGGGGCGCTGGTGGTCCACGGAGACCTCGTCATCCACAGCGGTGCCGAGGTCCACATCGAGGCGCCTTCGACCATCGATGGCGCGCTCGTCATGGAGCCGGGATCCGCCCTCCACTGCGTGTTCACCCCCGAGAACTACAATCGATTTCTGTCGGTCGGTGGCCCGTTGGAGGCGATAGGCACCGCTGAGGCGCCGATCATCTTCGATCGAGACCCGGTCGACGGCTACAACGTGGCGTGTCAGGCGTACTTCGGGTCAGCGGTCGTCGAGTACGCACATTTCTCGGCCGTGCATCCTCGCTTCGCCCCTGGGAGTGAGGTTCGCGACTCTGTCTTCGACCTCCTCGCCGCGCCGCCCAACGAACTCAACCGGTTGTGGGTCCATGGCACGGGTTCGTTGTTCGAGTTCAACCGATTCGATCGAGCGCAGCTGCGTGGCACCGGATTCACGGCCCGGAACAACGACTTCGCCCAGCCGGGCGTGGGGACCAGCGTCCTGATCTGCGACAGCTGCGGCAATGGATACGACTGCTCCGGCGACCGAACCGAGAGCGCCGGGGTCGTCATCACCGACAACGTCTTCAGCGCGGACTACGGGTCCCCAGGTGTGTCGGGCGATGAGGTGTTCTCAGTCTCCCGCGATTTCGGTCCCATCGACCTCTCAGACAACTACTTCCCCGAAGGTGTCCCGCCAGACCCGAACGGATGGGATGGATCTGCGTCCGGATGCAATGACGAACTCGGACGCTATGGAGGGCCGCTGGAGTTTCAGCCGACGCTCTCGGAGGCTCCCCCGCAGTACGGGCCACGGGGCTGAGCCTCCGGGGCAAAAAACAACCTCATCGTTTTCGGTCACTTGGGGCGTTGCCGGCCGGGTGAGCGAGAAATCCACAGGCCGAGCGCCGTCCCCTGGGAGATGCGACACATCCGATCCTCTGAATCCGCGACCGGGCCGAAGCACGCTTCCACGGAGGTTCGAAGAATCGGTCAACGCCTGAACAACGACCTCCCCAGGCTCGTCGTGTCTGCCCTCGTCGGCCTTACGCTTGGCCTTGTCTCCGGGTGCGACGACGGAGGCACCGACGACCCTATGAGCAGCAGCAACGCCGCCGGTGGTAAGGCCGACGATGTCGAGAGCCCCTGCTACGAGGGATACGATCCGAAGGCCCCCTGCCAATACGATATGGAATGCGACGACCGGGGTGACTGCTGCCCCGACCTGGTCGACGTCTGCGGGTCGGGCGAGGCGCAGGAGTTCCCAGGTCTCCCGCCTTCCGATGACGGTTCAACCTCCTCGGGTTCAGAAACCGAGGAGGTTGAGCTGTACGGCATCGTCAGCATCGTCCCCTGCAGCGAGATCACGGTCCAGCCTGAGCCCGTCGAGTACGTGTCCGCGGTCGTCAACGGGCCCATCGACGTCACGGTCAGCTACCCCGCCTGCGGTGAAGGCCACGAGTTCGTCGCCTGCTACAACCAGCTCCCCTCCTACGCGGCCGATGAGTACGTGGTCGACCTCACCGTCTATCCCGGCGACGGCCCATGCGATGGCGAACGGGAGGCGCGCGTCTTGATTCACCCTGCCGCGCTCTTCGAGGACTACCTCGCCGAGACAGGGGTCGACACGCAGAGCGTTCGGGTCAGACTCTGGCGCTTCGGGTGGTTGGACGTCGGGGAATAGCTAGCAGCCAAGCGACCCGGGGGTGCCCGCCGTTGCCCAACCGGCCCGTCTGCGCTTCATCGGTTGTGCGGACAATCCTGTGAGGAGCACCCGCGCAAGTCTGCACGAGCTGACCGCTGCGCCGACGCGCGCTATCGTTGAGCGGTGACGTCCATCGCCACACCGCCGCCACCCGAGCCCGCCGCGACGCTGTGGATCGAGGGCTCGGTCGAGACGCTGCTCGACGTCCTGATGCGTGAGCACGGCTTCGAGGAGCGCTCGATGATGCTCTCGGATGGCATGAGCGTGCCCGAGGGGGTCTTCGTGCAGCGCGAGCGTGGGGGACTTCTCGTTTGGGTTCCGCCCGACCCTTCCCGCACAGCGGTCGATCCGGTGGTGCTTCCGCCGGCGGTCCGGATCGAAGCACAACGCGCGGGCGGGGGCACCCGACTCAAGCTCCACCGCGTCATGGCACCGGCCACCGTCGTCGCGGTGGTGTCGACGCTCGGCCTCTCGCTGGCGGCCGTCGCGGGTGCGTGGGTCATCGGCGGCGCAATCGCCTGGGCCGCGGCCGCGACGCTGGGGTGCGTGGTCTGGGTCGTGCTCATTCACCAGCGACAGGTGGCGGCCGGCCGCGCCCACCGTGCCTGGGACATGCTCCAGCCGGCGCTACGTGAACTCGAGGCGCCTGAGCCCGCCGGCGATCCCTATCGGTAGCGAGCGGTCACAACGAAGACTGCGTCCAGGCGGTCGCGCCCACGATCATCAGCAGGCACGCCGCCTCGAGCAACAGGCCCGTCCGACGCACACCGCGATGTCGCACGAGCATGTCGACCGGGTCCGCCTCGCCCGCGACGGCGTACAGCACCAGCGCTTCGGCCTTGGATCCATGCAGCTCGTCGATCGCGGCTGCGTCCTGTGAGCAAAGGACAACGACGCGGTCTCCCTCACGCACTTGCTCTCGCTGAGCTCCGACGCGGAGAAACATCTTCAGCATGTGCGCCTCGACGGTACCCCGCTTTCGCAGCGGTGGTGACTTTGCGGGGAGAGGCCCGGCGGTCGCGGCCCAGATCACCTTTCGGTTGTCGATCGCGACGCTGCGCTCGGGGGTCTGCACGACGAAGGGGTGCCGGACTTCTTCGCGGTACCCCATCGAGTTTCGGGTGTGGGTCACGGTGGCCACATCGACCTCCCCGCCGTGCACGGACTGGACTCTCGCGGTGCCGTGGTGCGTTCCGCTCCACACGTGCCATGAGATGACCCGGATCATCTCTCCCTCGAGCTCGCGCACGACCCCGACGATCCTGCGCGATGGATCGGCGGCCAGGATCCGGTTCAGGACCCGCGCCGACCCCCGCTCGTGGGAACGCAGGAAGAGAAGCCAAATGAAGCACATCAGGGCGCAGACGCTTCCCAGCGCGAGCACGCCTCGGCTCCCGCCCATCAGCGCCGCCGGCCCGACCGTTACGGTGAGGGTGAACGGAAAGATCATCCAGTACGCACCGAACGGTCCCGGCGCCCCCTCAATGCGCGCCGTGTGGAGGTTCTGGATCTTGGGCGCCGACGCCCGCAGGGGCACGAAGCGTGGCAACCGCTGACGGCTCGCCACCAGCATCGTGGCCGTCCCCAGCCAGAACGCGACGAGGATCAGTCCCGTCGCGAGATCGACGAACATGACAGGGACCATCAATGCGGCCACGGTCACCGCGACCCAGTCGGCCTTGGCGGGTCGATCCATCGGAGAAGGATAGCAGGGCGGGCCGACCCCCAGCTACGGCGGAGCCACGTCCACAACGAGGACTCGGACCGTGCTACAGCTCCCGCCGGTGAGCGGGGACCTCCACAAGCGCGGTGAACTCCGCGCCCTGCTCGAGCTCGGTCTGCCCGCCGCCGCCACCCAGCTCGCCACGATGCTCCTGGGCGTGGTCGACACCATGATGGTCGGCCGCGTGAGCACGCACGCCCTAGATGCCGTCGCGCTGGGGCACCTGTGGATCTACGGCACGATGATCTTCGGCATGGGCCTGATCTGGGGGATGGACCCGATCATGTCCCAGGCCCACGGGGCCGGAGATGGCCGCACGGTCGGTCGCACCCTGCACTCGGGCTTTGTCCTGGTCGCGCTGCTGGTCCCCCCGCTGTGGTGGGCGTGGGCCCAGACCGAGGCCGTGATGCTCGCGTTCGGCCAAAGCCCCGAGCTTGCCGCCGCCGCCGACGTCTACGTGGGCACGCAGCTGTACAGCATGGTCCCCTTCCTGCTGTACCTCACCCTGCGGCAGTACCTGCAGGCTCGCGGCATCGTGATGCCCGCGCTGTGGGTGATGGTGGTGGCCAACGTGTTCAACGTCGCGGCCAACTGGGCGCTCATCTTCGGGCACCTGGGCTTCGAGGCGCAGGGCCTGGTCGGCGCCGCCCAAGCCACCGCCGCCACCCGAACCTTCACCCTCGTCGCGCTGGTCGCGTGGATCCTGATCGCTCGCCTGCACGAAGGCGCGTGGGAGCGGCCCACGCTGCAATCCATGTCGCCCTCGGGCGTATGGACGATCATCAAGCTCGGCCTGCCGATCGGCCTGCAGTACATGCTCGAAGGCTGGGCCTTTCAGCTGAGCACGCTGATGGCCGGTCGGCTCGGTGACGCCGAACTCGCCGCCCATACGATCGCGCTCAACCTCGCCTCACTCACCTTCATGATCCCGATGGGGCTGTCCCTGGGCGTCGCAACCCGGGTCGGCAACCTCGTCGGCGCCGGGCAGCCGGACCGAGCCCAGTACGCCGCCCGCCTGTCGCTGGTGATGGGGGCCGGGATCATGATCGCCAGCGCGATCCTGCTGGTCCTGGGGCGTGACGCCCTGCCCTACCTGTACACCGAGGACATCGCCGTTGTGGCCCTCGCCGCCACCATCTTCCCAATCGCCGGCGCCTTCCAGGTGTTCGACGGCGTGCAGGTTGTGGGCGGTGCCATCCTGCGAGGCGTTGGATCCACCCGGCCCGCTGCCGTCTTCAACCTCGTCGCCTACTACGCCCTTGGACTGCCGCTGGGTATGGCGCTGACCTTTGGCCTCGGCTGGGGGCTTCGCGGTCTGTGGACCGGGCTCGCGGTCGGTCTGGCGATCGTCGCCGGGATCCTGCTGTGGTGGATCTTCACCCGGGTCCGCTACCTACCTCTTGGCAAATCACCGCCTCAGCCGTAGCCGGTGATTCGCTTGGCCAGCGCGAGCACCGGCGTGCCGGCTCGAACGACGGCTCCGTTGAAGCGCTCGAGGACCGAGGACTGCGCCTCGGTCAACACCCGCGTCGCCGCGATGCGATCATAAGTGTCCTCTTGGGACACAATCATCCCCTCGTCGTCGTACAGCAGGCTGGTGATCCCGGCGAACTGGAACGGCGTGCCGTCGCGTCGCAGCTTCGGCAGGCGGTTGAACCACTGAGTCACGACGCGGCCCTCACCGACGACCACCCACTGAATCGGGAACGTCCACTCGTCGAGCCCGCGCATGCTGAGCCGCAGGAACTCTCGGATTCCCTCCCGACCTTCAATGAGACCGAAGAACGGCTCCTCGTAGCTGCCGTCCTCCCGGAATAAGTCCGCCAGGTCGGTCCAGCGCCGCGCCTCATGCAAAGCCTGATGCCGCGCGTAGGCAGTCGCGGTTTCGTCGCGGGACAACGTCATGGAGGCACCGGAACACGGCCTGAGCCCCCGAGCAACCGGGATTCGCGCGAAACTGCGCAGTCCTGCAGCCAGCGTGTGCCCTATCTCGCGGTATCCTACCTTGTCAGACACCTCCTACCCCTCTATTCTTCGGCCGTGGGGAAGAACATTGGTCTAGGCATGCGCTGGTTCGGCGCACTCGCGCTCGCAGCGTCTCTTGGAGGCGCCTGCGACAACGGTGGTGGCGCTGACGAGGAGATCGGCGACGAGCTCGGCGTTGGCGGAGCGCTCGGCAAGGCCGACGGAGCTGGCCTTGCCGCCCTCCCGGTCAACGGAAACTACTCGCAGACCCAGGTCTGGGAGGTCAACAACCAGTGGGAGGACACCGACACCCCCGCCGCCCGCGAGGCCGGCATGGCCTGGGGTGCCGACAGTGGACTCAACTGGGACGAGAAGTACGCCCTGTGGGTCGAGTCGCTCGACACCATCGACGGCCACTACAACCAGTCCTTCGAGATCACCACCCCTTGGGGCAAGACCCTCGAGGCCGCCAAGCTCGACTGCGCCGACGTGGCCCTCACCATGCGCGCGTCGTTTGCCGCTTGGTACGAGCTGCCCTTCTTCGTCACCGCCTACGACAACGGCGAAGCGGTTCACTTCGGGCACTTCGGCATTCGCACCTCCAGCGGCAACTGGAACAACATGCCGAGCTTCTCGCAGTTTGCGGACTACACCGACCTGGGCAGCGACGCCCTGGACGATTGGCCGCAGGACAGCACCCTTCGCAGCCGCGGCGTTCAAGACGGTGACGATCAGAACTTCGTCTTCGAGGGCGCCCGCACCGGAGCCTGGCTCGACGAGCTGCACCTCAACAAGCGCGCCGGTCGATTCATTCGGCTGATGCTGATCTTCACCGGCTCGCCGCACCTCGCCGACAGCCGCAACACCTTCAACCTTCAGCCCGACGCCCTGCGCGAGGGTGACGTCAACCTGCACCGCTGGCAGGCCCAGGGCGTGGGCCACACGATGTTCGTCATCGAGGTCGACAAGCTCGAAGGCGGCAAGACCGACGCTCGGCTCGTCGAGGGCAACCTTCCGCCCAGCCAGCCGCGACTGCTCAACGCGGTCAGCAGCAAGCTTCGCCTGACCACCAACACCGGCGGCGGTGAGGGCTACGCCGAGAACAACGGCGGACTCAAGCGCTTCCGCGTCGCCAAGAAC
>CAYGTG010000236.1:0-1178 GCA_964352485.1 uncultured Nannocystaceae bacterium
CTTGTCGTAGAACTCGGAGTCCTCGAAGTGCGACAGATCGAGCGTCAGCGCCTTGCGGAGGATCATGACGTTGACCCGGTGACCGAGCATCGCCCGCAACAGCGACTCGCAGACCGACAGCCCGCGCTGGACCGCCGCCACCGCGGCGACGAGGCCGAGCTCGGCGACGACCGCTTGGAGCGCCGGACCGAGGTCGACATCGCCGGTCTGCTCCCGCATCGAGATGCCGTCGACAACCGCATCCACGATGACCTTGCCCACGTACGCGATGCTGGCGGGCAGCAGCCCACCCAACAGGGTCAGCACCACCAGCACACAGGTCAGGCCACGCGACGTCGACCAGACCAGCTCGACCGCGCGGCGGCTGTAGCGGAAGACGGAGAGGTAGCTGCGCAGCCCGGGGGCGGACTCCTCCGGCGGTGTGGGCGAGGGGCTCAAGGGCGCCCATCATGCCCCCGAGACGGCGTCGCGCAACCCGCCACTTGGCGGGGCTCGGTCATGGTTTGGGCAGGCTCGGGCCTGGCCCGGCCTGCTGGGCCGAACTCACCGCACGGACACGGCCGGCTGGGCATCGCTGCGGCGAGCCACCAGGCTGCGGAGGTCTCGAAGCGAGAATGGCTTGTAGATCTGCTCGTTCTCGACCGACTCCAGGAACGCTCGCGCGCTGGGCGTGAACGCGCCTCCGGTCATGAACACGAAGCGGCTGGCCACCTCAGGGCGGGTTCGGCGGATCTGGCTGAACACGTCCATCCCCGACACATCCGGCATCATGACGTCGCACAGCACCAGGTCGAACTCTGCCGAGCCGCACAACCGCACCGCGTCACGGCCCGAGTTCGTCACCGTGACCTCGTGCTTTCGCAGCGCTCGCTTGATGCCCTCGCAGACCAGCGGCTCGTCATCGACGACCAAGATACGCATGCCCGAACTGTCCGTCGGCGCGTCGGCGACTTTCGCCGCCCGTACCCCAGAGGCGGCATCGGGGTCGGCACGAAGCGAGACCGTCACCGTCGTCCCCTCGCCGACTCGACTCTCGACGCGAAGTCCTCCGCCCAATCGGGTGACGATGCCGTGGCAAATCGACAACCCCAGCCCGGTTCCCATCCCTTGTGGTTTGGTGGTGAAGAATGGATCGAAGATTCGGTCCACGATCTCACTGGGGATCCCGCAGCCAGTAT
>CAYGTG010000236.1:1188-9462 GCA_964352485.1 uncultured Nannocystaceae bacterium
CTCCTCCCCCAGCCCGGTTCGAAGCTCGATTCGATGCTGGGCGTCTTGCGCGTCGGGGATGGAGTGTGCCGCGTTGACGAGCAGGTTGACGAACACCTGGGTCAGTCGGCCTTCGTTGCCCCGGACCGCTGGGACTTCGTCGAACGAGCGCACCAGGCACGCGCGGTGCTTGATCTCGTTTCGCGAGATGTCCACCGCAACATCGAGCACTGCGTGCACGTCGACCGCTTCGTCGGGCTCGTCGTCCGCCGTCCGAGAGAAGCGCTTGAGGTCCCCGACGATCCGTCGGACCCGCTCGCTCCCATCCAGAGCGTCGCCGAGGATCGTGTTGACCCGGGACTCGAGCTGAGCGTCGATCACGCTTTCATCGGTCCCCTCAAGCGCCTCTTGGAGCAGCTCGAGGTTTGTGATGACGTAGGCGAGCGGATTGTTGATCTCGTGCGCAACCCCGGCCGCCATCGAGCCCACCGACGCGAGACGGTCGGCCTGCTGCAGGCTGGCCTGCAGCTGGCGCTGCTGGGTGATGTCTTGCAGCATCGTGAACAATGCCCGTCGGCCATTGTAGACGGCCGACGTCGCCGGAATGCAACGCACCACGCACACGCCACCATCGACTCTGCGCAAGTCCATCTCCATCGGCGGCGGTGGAACCTGAGTTCGACAGAAGCGTTTGGAGCGGCGAGTGACGACGTGACGGTATTCGGGCTGCGCGAGGTCGACCGTTGCGGTGCCACACAGCGCCTGCGGGCTGGTCCCGAACGTTCGGCCCGCGGCCGCGTTTGCGTACACGATCACGCCGTCGTGCTCGGCGATCACGCCCAAGGGCGAGCGCTCGATCACCCGCCCGAAGTCCGCCTCGGATCGCGCGAGCGCCTCGCGAGCCGCCCGGTGACGCGCGTCGCTGGCGAGCCGGCGCTGGGCGATGCGAAGTCGCGTCTTGAACAACGCGATGTGCACTGGCTTCGCGACGTAGTCGTCCGCCCCTGCGTCGAGGACCGCGGACAGGTCATCCGGTCGGTCTCGCCCGGTGACGACGAGGATGTAGGGGCGATCGCCCCCGGGCAACGAGCGAACCTTGCGACAAAGCTGCAGGCCGTCCATCTCTGGGAGGACCCAGTCGACCACCAACAGATCGAAGGGCTGCCGAGCGTGTTCTATCAGTCCACGCTCCGCTCGCTCGTAGCTCGAGACATCGAGTCCCAGCTCGACGAGGGCGTCGGCGAGCCGAGCCCGCTGGACCGCGTCGTCTTCCACAAGCAAAGTTCGCATGATCAAGATGCGGCGCCGGGCGCCGGACGAGGATCATAGGCAACCTCGAACGAAAGCGCATCCGTCTAGAGTGTCCGTTCCCGGGCCGCCCGGAAACGCTCACCGCTGAAGTCGTCGATCGGCGTGGATGCGTAGAAGCGCGCGCCAGCGGCCCAGCCGTTCAACTTCGGCCGTGCTGAAAACGCGCGGGGACTTCGGTCAAGAGCCATCGGCGGCTTCATCTTCGGGCGGCGCCTCGGCCGGGACTGGCCCCTTGCGCTGGGTTTCGCCATCGATCCGCAGGCTCTCCTTGAGCGCGGACATCAGATCGATGACCTGAGATTTCGGACTCGCGGCAGGCTCTTGCGTGATGTCTTCCCCGTCGACCTTTCGCGCGATCACGGCCTCGATCCGAGTTCGAACGTCGTCGGTGTACTTCTCTGGATTGAAGCTCTGCTGCGCGCTCTGTTCGATCAGACGCATGGCGAGCTCGAGCTCCGTGTCGTCGACCGCTGCCTCGGGAATGCCGACCTCGGCCAAGGAGCGCACCTCGCCTGGGTAGTGCAGCTGCTGGAGGAGGATGCCCTCGGGGATGGGTCGCAGCAGGACGAGGTATTGCTTGCCGCGGGCCGCATACTTCGCCAGCGCGACCAGCCCCGTCTTGCGCAGCGCGGCGGCGAGCAGGTGATACGCGCGTGCCGCGGCAGCGTCGGGATTGAGATAGTACGACTTCGCATAATACAGCGGGTCGACCTTCTCGATTGGGACAAACTCCGTGATGTCGATACCGCCGGTGGACTGCTCCTCGACGGCTTTGAGTTCGTCGTTGGTGAAGGTGACGTACTGCCCCTTCGCGAACTCATAGCCCTTGATCGTGTCCCCTCGGGCGACGACCTCCTCGTCTTTCGGGCAGAAAAACTGCTGCTTGACCCGCGTCCCACACGCCTCATGCAGGGTGTTGAAGCGAATCGCATCGGACGGGGAGACCGAAGGGAACAGCTTCACCGGGATCGAAACGAGCCCAAAGGCCACGGTCGCCGACGAGATGGCACGGGCGGGCATGAAAGCCATAGTATCGAAGGTCACGCAAGTGAGCGAACAGTCCGACAGCGAGGGGGGCACGTCTGAGGAGCTCGACAGGTATCGCGCGAAGCGAAGCGCGGACCGAACCGGCGAGCCCTTCGACGGCGAAAGCGCCGCAGCCGCGCGACAACGCTCGCAGGGCCCGCGTCACTTCGTGATCCAGCAGCACGCCGCGCGTCGCCTGCACTGGGACGTGCGCCTGCAGTTTGGCGCCGTGCTGCGCTCCTGGGCGGTGCCGCGCGGACCGTCCCTCGACCCCACCGTCAAGCGCCTCGCCGTCCGAACCGAGGACCATCCGCTGGACTACATCCACTTCGAGGGCGTCATCCCACAGGGCAACTATGGTGCCGGCGCCATGATCGTGTGGGACCGCGGCACCTGGACTGCGCTCGAAGACCCCACCGACGACAAGCTCTTGTTCGAGCTGCGCGGGCACAAGCTTCGCGGCGTCTGGACGCTCGTCAAGACCAAGGGCAAGGGGCACGGCGACGACGCGTGGCTGCTGATCAAGAAGCCCGATGACGCCGCGCGCCCCGGAGCATCGCAGTTCGACCCCCGCTCGATCCTCTCTGGACTCACGGTGGAGGAGTTGGCCGGCGGGCAAGACAGGGCGCGGGAGATCCGAGAGGCCCTCGTTGGCCACGCACCGCGCAACACCGTCGATCCACGCACGGTGCAGCCGATGCTCGCCGTTGCCCGGGACGACGCCTTTGATGACCCCGCGTGGGTCTACGAGCTGAAGTACGACGGATACCGGCTCGTGTGCGGCAAGGGTGATGACGGAGTGATCCTGCGCTACCGCAGCGGCAAGGAAGCAACCGCGGCGTTCCCCGAGATTCGTCGAGCGCTCGAAGCCCTCCCCTTCGGTCGCTTCGTGATCGATGGCGAGGTCGTGGTGCTCGACGATGACGCGCGGCCGAATTTCGGGCGACTCCAGAAGCGGGGGCTCCTGCGGCGAGGGCTCGACGTCGAGGCCGCCACGGTGGAGCATCCGGTCACGCTGTACGCGTTCGACCTGCTCGCCTTCGACGACTACGACGTGCGGTCGCTGCCGCTGAGCGAACGCAAGGCGCTGCTGCGACGCCTCCTCCCGCCGGCGGGCGTCGTCCGCTACACCGAGCACATCGAGGCCCAGGGGCGTGCGCTGATGGATCACGTCCGTCGCCTCGGCGTCGAAGGCATCGTCGCCAAACGTGCGGCCGCCCCCTACCGCGCCGGCCGCCACGACGACTGGCTGAAGGTCCGCGTCGTTGCGACCCACGACTTCGTGATTGCCGGATTCACCCCGCCCTCGGGGGGCCGAGAGGGCCTGGGTGCCATCGTGGTGGCAGCCTATGACGGCGAGACCCTGCGCTCGTTTGGACGCGTCGGCTCGGGCTTCGACGACGCGACGCTGCGCGAGCTTTCATGCAGGCTGGCCGAGCACGCCTGCGACACACCCACCCTTGTCGGCAAAGACCTACCCAAGAATGCGACCTGGGTCGCGCCGCGGCTGGTCGTCGAGGTCCGCTACAAACATGTGACCGAAGGCGGGAACCTCCGACATCCCGTGTTCGTTCGTCTTCGTGAGGACAAGCCGCCGCAAGCGTGCACCATCCCCGGTGGCGAGCCGTCCTTGGAGCTCGAACCCGAGGCTCCCCCGGCCCCGGCGGCAGCGCTGAGCGATGCCCCGCGCAACGTGGCGCTCACCAACCCCGACAAGGTGTTCTGGCCCGGGCTCGGCTACACGAAGCGTGACCTGTTCGAATACTACCGAGACATCGCCCCGTGGCTGCTGCCGTACTTGCGGGACCGCCCGCTGGTCTTGACCCGCTACCCCGATGGCATCGAGGGCAAGTCGTTCTTCCAGAAGAACGCACCGGCCCACGTCCCGCAGTGGATCCGGACGCGGATGATGTGGAGCGAGCACGCCCAGCGCGAGATTCACTACTTCGTGTGCGACGACGTCGACGCGCTGTTGTACGTGGCGAACCTGGGGACCATCCCCCTGCACGTGTGGGGCTCCCGGCTGGCCTCGCTCCAGCACCCGGACTGGGCAATCCTCGACCTCGACCCCAAAGAGGCTTCGTTCGCCGACGTTGTTCGGATCGCGGAGCACCTTCGGGGCCTCTGCGAGCAGCTGGGCCTGCCCCATGTGCTCAAGACCAGCGGCGCCACGGGTCTTCACATCCTCGTGCCGCTGGGCCGGCAGTGCACCTACGAGCAGTGTCGTCTGCTCGCGAGGCTGCTCGCCCAGGTCACCGTCGCCGCCCTGCCCGACATCGCGACCGTACAAAGATCGCTACGGGCTCGAGGCGGCCGCGTCTACATCGACGCCCTTCAAAACGGCCACGGCCGCCTCCTCGTCTCCCCCCTGTGCGTACGTCCGCGCCCCGGTGCCACGGTGTCGATGCCACTGCGCTGGCACGAACTGGGCCCCCGCCTCGATCCGACCCGCTACACCATCCGCAACGCTCGCGATCGAATGCAGCGCCTGGGTGAGGACCCCTTCGCGGCGGTTCTGCGGGAGCGGCCCGACCTTCCCGCCGCCCTCGACGCGCTCGCGCGTTTGCTGCAATCGTGAGCCCGATGCCCTCGGCGCCCCAGGCCCTGACCTTTCCTGGCCACCCCGAACGACCCCCAGTCCAAGCCCTGTGGCAGCGTCCCCGCGCCGCCAAGGCGGTCTACGTGTTGGCCCACGGTGCCGGCGCCGGGATGGAGCATGCGTTCATGGTCGCGATGGCCGACGCCCTGGCGTGCCACGGGATCGCCACCTTGCGCTTCATGTTCCCGTACATGCAGGCGGAGTCCCGACGGCCCCCGGATGGGGAGAAGATCCTGCGCGCCACGCTGATCGCAGCCGCAGCCGAAGCCGTTCGCCGCGCCCGGGGTCTGCCTGTCTTCGCGGGCGGCAAGTCGATGGGCGGACGCATGAGCTCCCGCGCGGTGGCGGACAACACCCTGCCGGACGTCCAGGGGCTGGCCTTCCTCGGTTTTCCACTGCATCCGGCCGGCAAACCGTCCGACGACCGCGCGACCCACTTGTCCGACGTCTCCGTACCGATGCTCTTTGTCCAGGGGACACGGGATCGGTTGGCGAGCTTGGACCTGCTGCAGCCGGTGCTGGACGGGTTGTCAGATCGGGCAACACTGCACATCGTCGATGGGGGGGACCACTCGCTGGCCGTCCCAAAGCGCAGCGGCCGAACCTCTGAGGAAGTCCTCGAGTCCGTTGCGGGTCACATCGCGGCCTGGATGACGAACGTAGCGGGGTGACGAGCATCGTCACTCGTCCCTCAGGAGCGCGCCTCACTGTTATAGTTCGCGTCCTCTCATGACACCGAGGGGAGAGGACGCGAAGACGTGGCTGGAGTTCGAGGGGAGAACGAAACAAGAACGTCCACGGACGACCCCATGGGGCAGTCCTTTGCTGCCGCCTTGGAGGCGGTCGAGGCAACACCGCAGAACTTGGAGGCGTGGGACCATCTGGAGTCTCTCGCCGAGAGTCTGGACCGGCCCGACGAGGTGGGCGCGGCGTACCGCGAAGTGCTCGGGGCTGACGTTCCCCACGACATCTGGAAGACGCTCGCAGAGCGTGCCGCCCGCTTTCACGACGAGTGGTTTGGCGACAGCCCCGAAGAGATGTTGGGGGTTCTGCGTCCGGTCCTCGACAAGGACCCCACCGCCGACTGGGCGTTCGAACGACTCCTCGTCGTCCTCACCAACGCGGAGCGTTGGGACGACCTCCTCGACCAATACGATCACGCCCTACGGCACACCCGCGAGCCCAAGACGCGCGCACGTCTGCTTCACGACGCGGCACACACCGCGAAAGACTTCGCCAAGCGACCGGGCCGCGCGGTCGACTACATGCAGCTTCAGCTGGAGCTCGATCCGGGAAACCTCAAGCTCGCCCTGAACATCGAGCGACTGCTCGAGCGGCAGAACCGATGGGAAGACCTCGTCGAGCTGTGGCAGAACCGCCTGCCCGAGCTCCAGGCGCCCGAGGCCCGTAAGGCCCGGCTCCGCATCGCTCAGATCTCGCTGGGGCACCTCGAAGCCGCAGGACCGGCCCTCGACGAGCTTCGGACGCTGGTCGAAGAATCGCCCGGTCATCCCGAGGCGTGTGCAGAGCTCGAGAAGCTGCTGCGGGGCGAAGCCTTCTCGGACACCGCCCGACTCGAAGCGCTGGCGCTGCTGAGAACGAACTACAAGGTCGCCAGCCGCCCCGAGGATCTCGTCGAGGCGCTGCTCATCGCCCTGAGCTTCGCGAGCGGACCCCAGCGTATCGCCCTTCGCCGCGAGGCCGGATCGCGCCTGGCGATCCTCGGCCGTGACGCCGACGCGCTCGAGCACTACGCGCAGCTCCTGGCCGAAGAGCCTTCGGACGCGGACGCGCGTCGCCAGCTGCGGGAGCTCGCGCTTCGATCCGATCTGCACCCGGCGCACATCGATGCTCTCGTCGGCGCCGCGATCAGAGCCGAACCTACCCAAGCCTGTGCGCTCTACATCGAAGCGGCGTCCATCGCCAAGTCGCGGTGTGACGACGCGCCTCGGGCCATCGCGCTGTTCGGCGAGGTCGCCAAGCTCGACAACGCCGACCCCAGCCTCGCGCTGAGCGCAGCGCACCAACTCAACGAGCTTCTCGCTGCCTCTGGAGACACGGCCGCGCGCATCGACGTGCTGGAGCGCCTTGCCACGCTGGAAACGGCCCCCGTGGTCCGCCGCGCTGTGCTCGGCGAGGTCGGCCGCCTCGCCGACGAGCTCGACCAGCCCGACCGCGCGCTTGCGGCGTACGACGCTCGCCGCCAGGCGGACGCGGGCGATGCAGAGGCTCTCGACGCCACGATCAGCCTGCTGGAGAAGCGACAGCGCTGGGAGCCACTGTGCGACGCCCTGGACCAGCGGGCCACTTCGACCTCGGTTCGTCAGCAACGACGCGCCGACCTGATCCGGCTGGCGCGGGTACAGGAGACCGAACTCGACAACATCGGCACCGCCATCGACACGTGGCTGCAGGTCCGCGAGGAGTTTGGGGACGAGGCCGAGACGGTCGATGCCCTCGATGAACTGATGGCCACCGCGATGCGCTTCGAGGAGCTCTCGGAGATCCTCGACGACGCCGCGGCCACCCGGCGGCTGGGTGCTGCGAAGCTCCTGTCGCGCCTTGGAGAGCTCCATCGTCTGCACCTGAGTCTGCCCGCAGACGCGGCCAGGTTCTACGCGCAGGCCCTGTCGGTCGAGCCGCACGACGCGACCGCCCTGGGCGGACAGAAAGCGCTGCTCGACGAGGCTTCGGTGGCGGGCACCGCCGCGGAGTCCCTCGCCGCGGCCTTCCGCGAAACCGAGCAATGGGGGCCCCTGGTCGAGCTCGTCGACACCCGGGTCTCAGAAGCGCATGACCGCTTTGCTGCGGTCGACATCCTGCGCGAGGCCGCACGCCTGCACGAGCAACAGTCCGGCGACAACCGTGCCGCCCTGCATGCCGTCGGCCGGGCCCTCACCGCCGACCCCGACGCCGTCGCCCTCGAGGCAGAGGTCATGCGGCTGGCCGAGCTCAGCGAGGACTGGAGCCGGGCCGCGACCGCGCTCGAAGAGGCCGGCAGCATGGCGCAATCGAATGCACGTGCCGCCGCCCTGTTCCGACGAGAGGCCGCCGTCCGCCAAGACCACCTCTCCGACGCGAGTGGAGCCGTCGACGCCTTGGGTCGTGCGGCCGAACGACAGCCGGACGACCTGCCGATCCAGCGTGCCTTGATCGAGGCATCCGCTCGCGCCGGAGACTGGGCCGCGGCAGCCAAAGCGGCCATGGACATCTGTCGCGCTCGCGAGCTGCTCGACGAAGATGTCCTGGTCGCGCTCGCCCAAGCCGCAGACGTCACCGACGGATGGACGCCGCTGCTCGCTGCGCTCGATGAAGCGCTCGCCGACCCGGGAACCCGCGACCAAGTCGCGACCGGAATC
>CAYGTG010000237.1:0-7557 GCA_964352485.1 uncultured Nannocystaceae bacterium
CCGCGGGAGCCATTACACCCCAGTTGGCGAAAACTACGCGGGGGTTGAACGTTACAACCATCGCCAAGGCGTCTTGCTGGATGAGGGCGATACGATCCAGGCACGATGGAACTTTGAATCCAGAGAATTCGCCCTTCGAATTCTCAACCAGGACGGCTCTCCGATATCCGGTGTTTCGCTACTTGGATGCCAACGCACCTCTGGACATGCCAATGAGTGCATGTCCTTAGGCGTTTGTGGCGCTGCCTGTGGCGGATTTGGTACCTCAGATGATCAAGGCGTATACGTTTCGACCGCCCACCCGAAAGGCACTGCATCCGCGGCCTCTCTATCGATGACGAACCCCTGATCCCTATCGCCGAACCAACTCTCGAAGAACTTTATGGTCAGGGGCAAGTCACACTGATACTCCCGCGACGCTAATCCAGCCAAGCACAGAACTTTTGATCTCACTGGGACCAGGGCCTGTTTTTGGGGTAAATATTCTGAAAATCGGCCAAAACCAGCGTTTTTCTGTCCTTTTTACCTAATTTCGTCTCTCGGGCCGCCATGTGGACACCCCATACCCAGTGCGCGACCCCGTCAATTTCCGGGCGTATTCGTTGAGAAAATAGAGCTGGATTATTCATGCAGCGATCAGCGTAACGGCATCAAAGTAAAGCGTGCCAGAAACAAAGACTTTCTGCCTTGCTTGCTTTAACGCTTCAAAACCAGACTGGTATCGATAGCGCTCGAGAGAAAAAAATTCGCTGATTCCAAATCAACAGCATAACGTTCTCGCCGTGGTAGAAGACAGCAAAACGAGTGGCGCCGTTTGGGGAGGCAAGACAAGGCTGAGAGCCTAGTTTGAAAATTATCTTGTCTCACATCATACTTCAAACATAAATTTTATCCCGTATTTTTTGGCTCATGAGCCAACGAATTTCCTCAAACGTCAAGCAAATTGGTCCGCCACGATGGCTGCGATATAATTATGAACGGCGCTAGGATCCCTTTACCTAAAGAACTCGTTGACAGGTGAAGATCTAGGCTCGACTTCAAGCTACATTATTCAACGAAGCTCGTTTCTCATACCCCGAGCTTTTTTCACTGGGACATAAAATTGTCAGATCATTTATTGAAGAAACGAACCGGTAAAATCCTCGCATTGATTGTCTCGAATGCTCTTTTCCCTAGAAGCCTGCTACGTTCAAACCTTGCTATAGCGTTTCTTTTATTATTCGGAACGAGCCTTGTTTCTCCTGACCTGAAAGCCAAGACTAAAGGCTCTTCTTTTGGCTCTTCCCTAGTTAACCAACTAGACGCAAACGTCACTGTTATTGCCGGCACCGGCGTGAGCAATGATGGATTGCCGTTTATCGTGTATCAGAAAAACGATGCGCTCTTTGTCGCGAAGTGCAATGACACTGGTTGCAGCGGTGGTGACGAGTCCGTTCTACCCTTAAACGCTAGTGTTCGTTCCGGCGTAGACGCTGCGGCAACGGTAAGTGCGTCTGGCTTCCCCGTTGTGGCTTACGTAGAAAATGGAACAAATGAACTTCGACTGATCGAATGTCTCGACTCGACCTGTGCAACTCAAAACGCCTCTGCCACCAGCCTGGGTTCAATTCCATACGTCGGGGGTGTAACGCTTGAGTTAGGAATCGCCACCGACGATTTCCCGCTGGTGACTTACCATGTGGGTTTCGATGGTTTGTATTTCACAAAGTGTACGAGCGCAAACTGCCAGTCATTCGATGTAAATGCTCTTCCGCCCGTCGGTAACACGTTGTCTTTTGGAAACATGGTCCTGGGGCCTACCGGGAACCCAGTTTTCGGCGGATCTAGTGGAAATTCATTAGCCTTAGCATACGTAATTCAGTGTGATGATCCAGACTGTCAAACTACCGTGAGTACTACAACTGTACAAACAGTCAACATAACGCAAGATGCCGATGTGGCGATTTCCTCGGCTAATAACCCCCTGCTCGCTGTAGCTGTTAGCGTTGGACTGCGTGTTTTCGCGTGTAGCGATGCTGCCTGCAACTTCAGCACATCGGTGGATTTAGATCCGGGAGTCGCAAATCCTACGACGAGTAGTTCAATCTTTGTTGGCACTGATGAGTTGCCATTAGTTGTCTTCGGCGCTAACGGATCTGGCGTTCAGAACGGAGTTAAAATTGTTCATTGCGCTTCGCCTGCTTGTTCAGAAGTTGGAAATTCCACCGCAAAAATCACCGCTGATAGCTTGATTTCTGACGTGGCCACCACTCCGGGGAGCGATGGATTCCCCAACATTGTCTACATTGACGGTGGAAGCCTTTATTTTACTCACTGCGCAGATTCCGCTTGCAGCGTTTTCGGAGATCCGATTTTGTTAGACGAGGAAATTCCGGATTTTGCTCAACCTCCAGGAGTACCTTTTCGACTCGATTTGAATGATTTCTTTAGGGACCCTGATGACGGGGTTATTTCGTACAGTTCGTCAGGATTGCCCGACTTCCTGACCCTCGACTCAGTGACTGGAGTCATTAACGGTACGTCTTCGCCTTCTGATTTAGGCCAATCTCCATTCACTATTAGCATTACGGCTGCCGATGGTCCGAATAGCAACATCACAGACCAATTCTTGCTGACTCTAATTCCCGCAACTCGGTCTGTTGTCGATGCTCAGGCGGGGTCGACGGCTAACAGCAAAACTTCTTTGTCCATTGGGTCCGATGGTCTACCAGTGATCAGCTACAACACAAACATCGGAACGCTGAAAATTGCCAAATGTAACGATCCGGCATGCGCCGGAGGCGACGATAGCGTATCCACAGTAGATGCAGGCGGCGTTGGGTTCTGGAACGACATTGCCATAGCTAGCGATGGCTTCCCAATTGTCAGTTACATCAATCAAAACACGAGCACGTTGTCCGTCTTGAAGTGCAACGACCTTGCGTGTGCAGGCTCGGGCGAGTTGATATCGCAGCCGGTCCCAGAAGGGGAAACGAGTATCGGTCCAACCCACATATTGACGTTGCCAGGCGGCCTACCGCTAATCGCATATTCAAGCTCCCAGAATAATGGCGCTGCGAATTTCCCCGCACTATTGCGTTGTAACGATCCCGCTTGCGCTGGAGAGGACGAACCCCCAGCAAACTTTTTGACCAGTGGGTCTTTTGGCCTTTTTAGCTTTTTTGATTCCCTTGTCATTGGCGGCACGGGGCGACCGACTTTCGTTGGCGATCGTATCCTTTTAGGGGTTTGTGGAGATGACTCATGTACTGCTGAGCCGGCGATTCAACTCCCTTTACCTTTTGGGAACCCACCGCAGCATGTTGCTCTTGCTAACGGTAGTGACAACCACCCAATAATTGCAGCGTATAGAATCGGTTCTCAGGGCGGAACCATCGTGGTTGATTGCAACGATGAACTCTGTCAGAACAGTGGGGAGACGTCATCGGAGGTTGATCCAACAGCAACCAATGTCAAACCCGATCTAGTTCTCGAGCCGGATAGATTGCCGCTGATTGCTTACGCCACGTCTGAAAAAGGCCTAAGGCTCGCAAAGTGTAACGACGAACGATGCTTGGGTGCTGACGAGACTTATACAGACTTCGGGATTGCTGAGTTTTCAAATTTCGTCTCTGGTATCTCCATGGTTACTTCAGCCGACGGTGCGCCTGTGATTTCGTTCGTGGACCAGACTGGCTCGCTTGTCGTAGTGAAGTGCGAATTCATTGGGTGCAGAGATTCAGTGCCGCCCAATGATCCGCCCGATCTACTTACACCCCTCACTGATTTAACCCAGCCGGTCGGAACTGAGGTTCAGTTTGACGTTTCAAATTTCTTCCTCGATCCGGACGGCGACCCATTAATTTTCTCCGCAACTGGCCTGCCTTCATCGCTTACGATCGATTCGCAGTCTGGTCTGATTACAGGCGCTACCGTTCAATCCGACCTTGCCGCATCGCCATTTACGATCGCCATCAGAGCCTCAGATGGCGTATCGGGATTTGCCGAAGACAGCTTTCAGTTAAACCTCACGTTTAATGCGAACCCCTCGCTTACTTTTCCCATTCCCAACTTCACTACAGAAGTCGGAGAGGATTTCCTGTTTGACGTAGGCCAACATTTTCAGGACCCAGAAAACGAGACCCTGGACTTCTCCCTGGTTGGAGGCGAATCGTCATTTTCGATCAATACATCTGGACAGTCAGGGTTAATACGCGGAATCATCGATTCAAGCCTGCTTGCGCAGTCTCCAATTCAAATGCAGGTTATAGCAACGGACGGGTTTGGCAATGTTGCAAGCAGTCCGTTTGTAGTTTTTGTTGTGGACGACTCTTCAGAGGCATATCAATTTGATCGCTACTATCCGGCATTGCAACAACCCTGGTATTTCACCAGAGTCAGCGATTTGGAGGTTTCTCCCGACCAAACTGTTTACCTAGCAGACTCTGAGCGCGGGAAGATTATTCGGTTCTCTGAAGATGGTCTTCTGATTACACAATGGGGTGGGATAGGAAGCGGCCCAAGTGAATTCTCATTACTGGATCTGAAGGTATCTGTTTCACTAAGCGGAAAGGTCTTTGCAGCGAGCGGAGACCGCCTGCAGGTTTTCGGTCCCAACGGCGAACTCATAGAGGCTCTTGATCCGTTTGGTGATGACATACTTGACGTATCAGCCAACGCCCAAAACCGGGTTTACCTGCTTTTTGCAGACAGGTTGGAAATACGATCCTCGGCAAAACCATTTCAGCTGATCGACCAGTTGCCATTGAGCCGCCCACCGTCTTCATTAACATCCTTCGCCGATGGTACTGCCTTCGTATCAGTGAGAGGTCCCTTTAGCTTTGGACCAAACGATGAGATTCGCGTGTTTGAAGGATCTCCGCTAACCCAGACACGGACCATTGCTACTTTAGACGCAGACACGCTGTTTTCCGATGGATCTGATCGTGTTTTTGCTCTGACTGACGGAGAAACGGTTGTGAGAGGCTTTTTACGATCAGGCGCCACAGTTGTTACCGCAGACGTGTCTAGTGTTGTCGGCAGTTCTCTAGTCGCCGCTGCTTCGCAGGAATCAGGATTCATTGTTTCCAGCGGCTCCTCGGTGTTTGGACTTGATGGGCAATTAGATGCCCAGACATTTGCCTGGCGTTCCGAAGCAACCGAGCCTGGCCGGTTCACCAACCCAAACAGTCTCACTGTCGATACGGCTGCAAATGTCTACACGGCGGAAACCTCGCTCAGTCGAATCCAGAAATTTAATGCGGCTGGACAGCAAATCAACGAATGGACGCTGCAGGCACCAATTCCTGATCCGTCCCTGGACTCCATCTATCTGGACGTAACAACGCTCAATCCGCAAAGACTGCTGGTGTCTGGGGTTACGCTTGAGGTTTACGGGTTAGATGGTTCGTTTTCGCCCGGTGATCAGTTTTCTGTGCAAGATCTGGATGACCCCGGGCCACTGTCGGCAACACCCACAGGCAACATTGTGCTTGCTGACATGGCGCAGTCGGAGCTGATTGTGGTAAATCCGGTGGGGCAACCAGTAGGAGGGCCGTATGCCCTTTCAAGTTGCACAGCGTCCGATCTAACCGTAGGCATCGATAATTTGATCTATGTCCTCTGCGAACCCGGTGTGTCTGCTCGAGAGATTCAGGTCTACACGCAGAGTGGCGTGCTTGTAAGAACCATCGACAACCTGCCGGTAAGCAACCCGAGAGGGTTATCCAGTAACGATAAAAATCGACTGGTACTGCTGAATACTGAAAATGAGATCGAACTGGGTCTGGGAATTACATCGTCAGAATCTCTGGTCCGAATATTGCGCCCAGACGGTCAAACTGTAAGTACGATCGGTGCGTCTGGATATTCGGCTGGCAGATTTAATTTTGTAGGAAGCTTTGCCGGCGCAGACGTAACCCCTTCTGGAAACCTCGTCCTAGGAGAACCAGGTAACAATCGCGTCCAAATACTTGCCCCACGCTCCTTGAGTCGAAATTCCAAGGCGATCGTCGTGGCAGGGGGCGGCGCCTACCCTGAGAATTTCTTATGGGAACCAACACAGATCAATACGAATAATGCTTATGACAAGTTGATTTATCAGGGTTTCACGGCAGAGCGAATCCAATATCTGCATCCAGCGCTGGACCTGGATCTTGACGGAAACCCCGGCACACAGGAAGTCGATGCCGAACCCACGGTTGAGAATCTGAGGGACGCCATACTCAATTGGGCTGCAGACGCTGACAATTTGGTTATTTATCTAGCAGACCATGGTGACGCTGAAATATTTCGGGTTAATCCGGAAGAGGTGCTCGAGTCTTCTACGCTCGCAAGTTGGATTGGTCTGACACAGGACCAAGTGTGGGCAAATCGGTTGATACCGCCCCAAGGTGACAACGGATGGATTACCGTGCTCTATGAGGCGTGCGAATCCGGTTCATTCATGGACAACCTGGCGCCGACAAACGGCTTGTCTACCAACAAACGGCTTGTGGTTACCACGTCCAGTTCTGACGAAAATGCCAGTTTCATAGCCCAGGGGTTACTCTCTTTCTCCTACCAATTCTGGGTGAATGTCTTTAATGGTCAAAACGTACGGGAAGCTTTCGACCTGGCGTCCGCGACGGTTAACGACGCCTACCCACAGCAAAACCCCATGTTGAAACTCATTGATGAAGGAGTCGAGATCTTAAGCCTCGACGATTATTTCCTGGACAGTGGTAATGAAAGCAGTTTTGCGGGCCGGTTTATTGGAAACGGTACCCGAAACAACTTCGCTGGCCCGCTGATCATGAATCCAACAGCGCCGGCCATTGTTAATACGAGCACGGGAACAATAAACGTGGAGTCTGTTGATGATCCAGATGGGGTTTCCCGAGTCTGGGTTGTAATTGAGCCGCCGGGTTTCACCGTCAGAGACAACGAAAACCCTATCCTAGAACTGCCGACAATTGACCTGCAAAACACAAATTGCGGACCTGGCACTGGGTATTGCGCAACCTTTGACGGGTTCACTACAGAAGGAGTTTATCGTCTCGAATTGCTTGCCCAGGACGTTTTTGGAAATGTGTCTCGGTATCCAAACAGACAATTGGGCGATCCAGAGTTCTCTATTTCGGTCGGGAACCCAAAAATCAATCGCGCGGCGGTGTTTGCAGCTGGCGACGAGTCGTCTCGCGGCCAGGCACAGCTGGCAAACGGCGACTTTGCTTATCAGGCACTGATCCGGCAGAGCTACACGAATGTTGAGTCAGGAGTAGAGGATGAGCTGCGCTACTTTACACAAGGTCAGTTTGTTGGCGCTGACACTGGCGTTCCGTCAACCGCTCAATTGAGCAACCTGGTCAACAGCGGATTCGTTAACGCGAACACGCAGCACTTTACTTTTTATATAGTCGCGGATTTTGGTGGGCCGAGTGTTGACGGTCTGATAATTCCGGGTCAGTCGCCAATCCTTGTGCAGGAACTTCAGTCGGCTTTACACACGATCGAATCGACAATTAGTGGACGACTTACCGTGGTTCTGGAAGGTCGCAGCACCGGGTCACTGATTCCTCGTTTGCAGGGTGCACCGGG
>CAYGTG010000237.1:7567-9395 GCA_964352485.1 uncultured Nannocystaceae bacterium
GAGATATCTGATTGCCAGCGCTGGCACGGGCGAAGATTCAAATCTCGTTAGGGGAGGAAGAGTTTCATTCTCGACCTTTTTCTGGAACGCCGTTCGAGATGGATTTTCAGTCGGTTCCGCATTTGAACTTGCACGTGAAGCCATTTCCAGCATTGCCACCCTGCAAACCCCAATGATTGACGATAACGGCAATGCTGCGGCCAACGATCCCGAAGACCTCATTGCATCCCGTAACTTTTTTATCGGGCCTGGAATTGCTCGAGCCGGCAATGGCCCTCTAGCCGGACGTACACCGCCGGAAAAGGTGATCGATGATCCATCTGTCAATGAAGCCACCTTTACGGCCGAAAACGTATCCAGCACCAGTACGGTTGCCGATGTCATAGGAACTGTATCGGTGCCAGGTACCCAAGCTAAATTGGGCAGCTTTTCACTATCACCAATTGCTACCAATAAAGGCGGGCCACTATTTAACCTAGGGGATTTCACGGGCACATTCGACGGGTTCTCGGGCGCTGGTGACTACGACATTGCTATCTACGCGGTGGATGATCGAGGCAATACGTCCAGACCTCAGGTTTCTCGTCTAAGGAAAATTGCAGGCGCGGATATTTTTGAGGTGGATGATGTACCTAATGCAAGTAACGCCATCATTACGGACGGAGCTGCGCAAAGACACACCCTACACACCCCCGAAGATGAAGATTGGCTCAGGTTCTCTTTGAGCGATTCGCCCGCTAGGGTTTTGGAGTTCAGACTCAGCGATATTGATCCCGGTCTGACTATTCGGCTGACGCTCTTCGATGATTCGAGACTGACCGATGGGAATGCGCCGGCCGTGCTATCGCAAACGCTGGTTGGTGGTGGAAGTATCACCAAGACCGTAAGCATACCAGACTCTACAACTGCTCCGGCTGGACGATATTTTGTTCAGATTAGTCGTGAGTCATTCATCGCTGCCGACGATAGTGATCCTTCTCCTGGCTACAGTATCGCGCTAAATTCACCGTTTGGTTTTGAGGGTGTCAAGCTAACCGGTAGAATTGTGGATGCAGCGACAATGCAACCAATCAGTGGCGCTACAATATTGCCGTTCACTGAAGACGCCGGTATATGTGGACCCGCAGGTCGTTGCACATCAAATCCCGCCTTCACCTGTAGCCCTCCGATTTGCGGCGAGAGGGGCGTCTTTACTACTTTTCTCAACCAAGGCGTTTATGACGTACAAATTGATGCCCCCGGATACGAGACGGTAGTATTGGCCAGTATAGCGCTTGACACACCGGGCGGTACTATTACGCTTCAGCCAGATCCAGTCGAATTGGTTAGCCAGGGGGCCTCTGCGCCCTCTGCGGATAATGTTTTCGCAAACAGCTTGAGCGAATCTGTTATCCAATTGACAGGAACTATCAACGCCAACGGAACAGAAACAAACGGAACGTTCATCGCGACGCCTTTCGCAGGACAACCCACTGAAATTTCACCGACCTTTCTAGTTGTTGGTAATAGGCCCACGCCCGTAGGGACGAATGCAGGGGGCTTGAGATGTGAAACCATGTATCGCTTTGTATTGCAGGCAGAAAACGCCGGAGGCCGTGTGGAATCCACTGAGTTCTCAGTTGAAACCGGGACTTGCCCTACTACCGGCCCCGATCTGGTGTTTCTTAACGGGTTTGAGTGAAAACGCTGAACGCCATCAGTATTGATTCTATGATTCGGCCGAGAACCCCTGGCACCATTTGTGTTAACAGTCATGGGTGGTGATATCAGGTGTGGGTACTGGCAAGTTAACTCCGCTGGAACTGCAAAACCCCTAGTTGGACATCAA
>CAYGTG010000238.1:0-9388 GCA_964352485.1 uncultured Nannocystaceae bacterium
GTCTGCTGGTCGGTGAGGAGCAGCCCGACGTGGGCCAGGTGTTCTTGGGCGACAGGGTCGACCTCGCGTACGTCGATGAGAGCCGGGACGCGCTCGACGCCAAGAACACGGTGTACGAGGAGATCTCCGAAGGTGCCGAGACCATCGACATGGCGGGCGTCGAGCTCAGCGCCCGCGCCTACGTGAGTCGGTTCAACTTCAACGGCACCGACCAGCAGCAAAAGGTCGGCGTGCTCTCGGGCGGTGAGCGCAACAGGGTGCACCTGGCCAAGCTCATCAAACGCGGCGGCAACCTGCTGCTGCTCGATGAGCCGACCAACGACCTCGACATCGAGACCCTGCGCCACCTCGAGGACGCCCTGCTCGACTTCCCCGGCTGCGCCGTGGTCATCAGCCACGATCGCTGGTTCCTCGACCGGATCGCGACGCATATCCTGGCGTTCGAGGGCGACTCCAAGGTGACCTGGTTCCAGGGCAACTTTGCGGACTACGAGGCGGACCGGAAGCGACGCCTCGGGGACGATGCGTTGGTGCCGAAGCGGATCAAGTATCGGAAGCTGACGAAGTGATCTTGCTTTGAGGAGGACCTCGCGGTTCTCCTCGCTTCGGGGGCCAAGCCCCCTTCGCTTCACCTCCTGCCGGTCGCCCTCTCGGGCTCACGCTCAACGAACGCGGAGCGTTCGGCCGGCTTCCACGTCGCCGGCTCGGACGCGGACTCGGCATTCACCCGGGGCCGTACCGCGGACGTCCCACGTGTAGGGGTCGAAACCGTACCCAGGGCGCCCCAACCCACGGATGTTTCGTGCGCTTGGCGATGCCGAGCGAGAGATGACGCATTGCTGCGGAGTCGCGCTGCGAACGTCCTGCAGTCCGACGACCACTCGGCCATCGTGCGTCGTTGCTTTGACCGCCGCGGTCAAGGGCTTGGCGTAGCTCGCATGCCAAAGTTCAGCGAAGGGGTCGTCCAGCGTCGGCTTGAGATGCTCCGCGCCAAACTCGGGCACGACGACCTGCACGTCCGCGATCTCCTCGGCGGCGACCACGTCGAGGATGCGGCGAGACTCACCCACGCGTACCTCCACGCGCCCAGGCTCTGCCAAACTCACGCTCAGGACACCGCCCGCGACAGGACGCGCGATCGCAGCGCCCTTCAGCTTCATGGGAAGTGCTGACGGGTCGCAGGTGCCAAACACCCGCCCCCCATCGGGAGCGCGCAGGATCACGTCGAGGTCGGCGGTCGACCCGGCCAAGAAGACCGCTGAATCGCCTTCGTCGAGCAGTGCGTCGCTCGGATGAGTCAGCGTCACCGAAGCAATGGAGACAACCTCCAGATCCAAGACATGCCGCTCGCCGTTCCACTCGACAGAGAGTGTGGCTCGGCCCGCTTGAAGACCTCGGACCTCCATCCCCCGAGCGTCGACGCGAAGCAGTTCGAGGACTTCCGGACTGCCGTTTCGCACGTCGAGTACCTGGCCGTCGGGGGGGATGCTCCCGGAGATCAGACCCCTGCCGCCCCAGCCCTGCCGACGATGCTCCGCAAACTCCATCGTCGTCGTGCAGCCCACGACGGACCGAGCGTGAGCGAAGGCGGAGGCGGAGCCCTGAGTATCTGCCAGGCTGAGTTCACGCTGGACGGCACAGCCCATCAATGTGTGCGTCGCCGCGAGCACCCAAAGAGCGTAACGGTGTCCGATGTCGAGCGGTTGCGAGCGAGACACGAAAACCATATTGGAAGGACGGACGCGGAAGGCAGCGGTTGCAGGCCGCCCGCGAGAGCCGCAAGACCAAGTACCGGGAACCCATGGCATCTCCCGGGGGCCACCAGCGACGATGGGCTAGGGGCCGTCCAAACGCGGACGACAACCCAACACACGTCTGCTCATGGCCCTGGTTCACCCCTCGGGCGGAATCTGCTCGCACGTCGCCGCCACAACCTCGGCCAACGCCGTCCCCAGCACTCCAGTGAAATCCGGCGTCCCTCCGAAGGACAGATCCACCCACGACACCGGCGGCCCGCCGAACCCATCCATGAAGTCGGTGAGCCGGGTGTTGGTGTTTTGCGCGTTGTTGTAACAAGCGCCGGCGATGGCCCCGGAGGTCACGATGCACATGTCGCCGCACCCGGCCTTGGCGTCGCTGACCATGTCGACGAAGTCGCTGGTCGGGATGCCGGGGGGCGTGAGGTCGGGCGAGTCCGAGAGCAGGAACAGAACGAGCACCGCGTTCGTCCGCATGAAGCCTTCGTTGAACGCAGCGTTCGCCGGATGAAACGGATAGGCGGCACCGGCGACGACGGTCTCGGTGTTGGAGTGCGGCGCAGCCCCGTCGATGACCCCGGTCATCGCGCCCCCAAACCAGGTGGTCAGGCCGGCGGTGTCACTCCCGGTGCTCACGGCGTAGTAGCGCTGCGCATCGTGCTCGTACAAGCGTCCCTGCTGACCGTTCTCGCCGTTGTTGCCATCCTCCGGTGGGTAGAACACGCCGTCGGTGACCGAAGCCTCGCAGCTGGGACCACCCCACCCTCCGGAGTTGCCCGGATCGTAGAACCCCGTTGCGCGGGTCAGGCCAACATGCAGATCCGTACCCACCGGAAGCGCATTGACCATCTCGTCGACGAACTGAGGGAACGCCGCGATGACCGGAGCTCGGTGGGTCTCCATCGAGCCGGAGTTGTCGACCACGAACAGGATGTCGACCGCGTTGCAGCCGCAATCTGTGTCATCTGGGCCACAGTTCGTACCGGGGCCGTCTGTGTCATTGCCGACATCGAAGATCGGCGCGTCGCCGGTCTCATCCTCGGTCTCGCCGCCCTCGGCCCCCGAAGTCGCCGACGCAGAGCCGCCGGGCCCGCTGCCGTCTCCTGTGCTCCCGGTGGCGCTGGCACCCGTGGGCGCCGTGGGGCCGCTGCCATCCCCTGAGCCAAAGGGATCGCCATCCCGCGTCGCGTCCGAGCACCCCATCACAACGCAGGTTCCGACCAGTACGGCGCGAAGCTTCATGACGTGGAGGTGTGAGCCCCACCGAGACGTGGGTCAAATTTTCTTTGGACGAGCGCCCCGCTGCCGCCATGGCGGTCGGGATCCAGCCCAGACCCAGCACTAGAGCGGGCGATCAGTACAGCTTCATCGAGCCGATGAAGTCCCGCTTGCCCAGCTCCACTCCAGCGTTTCGCAGGATGGTGTACGTGGTCGTCGCGTGAAAGTAGAAGTTGGGCTGAGCGAACTCGTAGAGGTAGTCCTCGCCCTTGATCTTCTTGCCATCGAGGAAGGGCAACACAATCTCGGCGTCTTCCCGCCCTTCGAGCGCTTCGGGGGTGATGGTCTCGAGAAATGCCAAGGTCTTGGCGATGCGGGCCCGCAACTCCTCGATCGTCGTCTCGGTGTCGGGATGTGAGGGGACCTCAACATCCGCGAGCCTGGCGGCGCCAGCCTTCGCCGAATCGCAGGCCGCCTGAACCTGGCGGCCAAAAGAGAACTGGTCGGGTGCGAGCCGGATGCCGACGAAGTTGTCGGGGTCGAACGCGCGGGACTCGGCGTGGCTCACGGCCTTTTGCAGCCACCCGTCGAGGTTGCGAAGCATCTTGGACCACTGAAAAACGGACGCGGTGTGAAGCGACATCGCGGTCTGTACGCCACCGCGCACCGGGCCGTTACGCGCCTGGGTAGTGAGTGCGCTACCCTTCGAGCGGCCCGGATGTTGAAGAAGATCGCCATCGCACTCGGCGTGCTCACGCTGCTCGCTGGCATCGCGTTGTTCGTCCTGTACAGGCAGGCCACAGCGCTCCCACAGTGGGCGGAAGCGGAGGTCGCGGAACAAGCGGACCTCGACCCGAACGCCCCGGTGCTCTGGGAGGAGGAGTCTGAAGGCGAGCAGGTTCTGGCGCCCGAGCTCGAGGCCGCGCTCCCTGCCGATCCGCTTCCCATCTCGCCCAGCACCGAGGTCGAGTCAAAACCATCGGCCGGCAAGCCGAAGCCAACCCGGACGAAGAAGAAGACCAAGCGCTACGTGCTCAAGGGCTTCCATCGCCGGGGCAAAGGCGCGGGCAAGGACGCGGTTCGGGCTTCGAAGGCGGTGCTCGAGAACGGACGCCTCGAAGCCGGCGTCGTGCTGGACCTCGCCCGGATCCAGGACGCAAAGATGTCCGACTCCGACCGGGGACTGTATGAGGGGGCGCTCGACGCCTTCCCGCCCCTGCGCAAGAAGAACGTCTACGTGGGCGTCGAGACCCGGCCGATCCGAGCCAACGGCGTGCTGCAGCTTGGAGACGACGCCAAGCTCCGGGTGGGCTCGATCCGCTACAGCATCGGTTCGGCGGCCAAGAAGCTGGGCATGAGCGAGGCCGCGCTGCGCAAGAACCTCAACCGTCACCTGCAACGGCTCGGCTTCAAAGACCCTGGATGAACGCCGGCCCCAGAGGCTGCGCAGCTTTTGCCGCCGCTCGGCTTGCGCCCCAGTTCAAGATCGCAAGCGGTGCAGAAGTTCGAAGTCAGGCCGCGGTTCGAGCTGCGGCTTGCCGTGCCGCCGCAGACCCTCGAGGCCTCGCTTCGGGCAGCCGTGCAGGACGACGCCTCGAGCTGGGCCCGACTCCCCTACGCCGAGTTCGGCGTGTCGGAAGCCGAACGACACGCCTGGTCGCCTCGACTCGCCGTCTGCGTGAAGGATCCGGATCCGGGTGAGGACGAGCTGCGACTCCAGTGTCGCTTTCAGCCGGAGGCCGCGGTCTGGACCTTTTACATGGCGCTCACCGCCGGGCTCAGCCTGTGCGGATGCCTCGCGATCACGTGGATCTGCGCGTCGTGGATCATGAGCACGAGCCTGGTCGGTCCGCTGTGTGCCCTGGGTGGGGCGATGCTGCTGGGCGCGGCGTTGTTCGGGGCATCACAGCTCGGACAACGCAAGGCGCGGGCCCAGATGAGTGGACTCGCCGATCGTTTGTGGATGGCGCTGTGCGACGCCAAGGCGCGCGCCGCCGGAGAGAAGCCGCTGACGGTCGATCCAGCGTGGACCGGAGGACAAAGCCCACGATGACCCGTCTTGTCGTCCCCCTCATCGTCCTCCTGTTCACCTTGTTGAACAGCGTCGCGGCAGGGGCGGCGCCACTGCGGGTGGGCACCAAACACGCCCCGCCGTTTGCCGAGCTGGGATCCGATGGGCGCTGGCACGGGATCAGCATCACGCTGTGGGAGGAGCTCGCCGGCGACCTCGGGCTCGAATACGAATACGAAGAGCGTGATCTTCCGGGCTTGCTCGAGGGTCTCGAGGACGGCTCGCTCGACGTGGTGGCCGCCGCGCTCACGGTCACGGCACAGCGCGAGGCGACATTCGACTTCACCGCGCCCTTTCACACGACCGGACTTGCCGTGGTGGTCCGAGATGAGAGCACCCCGGTTTGGCTGAAGGCGATCAAGCTGCTCGCGTCGACGAGCTTCCTGCTGCTGATCGCGATGGTCGGAGTGCTTCAGCTCGCGGTGGGCACGCTGGTGTGGGCCCTGGAAAAACGCGCCAACCCGGACCAGTTTGGGCAGCATTCGCTTTGGCGCGGCCTGGCCGCGGGGTTCTGGTGGTCGACCGTCACCATGACCACGGTTGGATACGGCGACAAGACGCCCAAGACCATGGCCGGTCGCGTCGTGGCCCAAGCCTGGATGCTCTGCAGCGTTGTGATCGTGTCGGTGTTTACCGCCACAGTCGCGTCTAATCTCACCGTGGAGCAGTTGTCCTCTCGGGTACGAAGCGCCGCCGATCTGCGCAACGTGAAGGTGAGCGTGGTCGAAGGGAGCACCTCGGACCTCTACGCCGAGGCGCACGACATCGACGCGATTCGGGAGGAAGGTTTGGAGTCCGCCCTCGCCGCGCTTCGAGACGGCGATGTCGACGCAGTGGTCCACGACGCGCCGCTATTGAGGGAATCGCTTCGATCCCGCTCCACCGCCTCCCTGCGGCTCCTCGACTTCCGGTTTCGGCGGCAGGACTACGCGTTCGCGGTGCCCACAGGCAGTCCAGTCCGCGAATCGATCAATCGCGCGCTTCCTGACCGCCTTCGTCGAGATGACGTTGGCGACAGCGCCACGAGATTGTGAGTTGCCCGGGGGTCGAGGGTAGACTCTCCCCATGCAAAGCCGAGCTTGGATGTGGGGAATGGGGCTGGCCGTGCTGACCGGGTGCGCCAACCCGTGTGAGGACGATGGATTGATTCAGGACCAGGCCGAGGGTTGCGCAGCAGACTCAGCCGGGAGTGCCGGGGAGACCGAGGGGCCGATCGGAATCGACTCCGAGACCGAGGGCGAGACCGCAAGCGCGAGCGCGTCCGATTCGGCCAACTCGGACAGCAATTCGAACAGCGGGACCGAGTCAGACTCGGATACAGACTCCGGCACGGCATCAGACTCCGATACCGACTCGGCCACGGCCACGGCCACGGACACCGACTCCGGCACGGCCACGGCCTCAGACACCGACTCCGATTCGGATACCGACTCCGGTACAGCGTCCGACTCCGACTCCGACTCCGACTCCGACTCCGACTCCGACTCCGACTCCGACGCCGACTCCGACTCCGACTCCGACGCAGACTCCGACTAAGACTCCGAAACCGCCGGCTCCACGCCCTACTGCGAGGACGCGGACGAGGACGGGTTCGGCGACCCCGACGCATGCATCGATGTTCCCGACGGCGACACGCCGCCCGACGGATCGGTCCCCAACGGTGAGGACTGTGATGATGACAACGAGAACACGTTCCCCGGCGCGGCCGAGAACGACTCCGAGGAGGCGTGCATGCAGGACGAGGACGACGACGGCTGGGGCGATGATGACCCTCCCGAGGGCGTGACCGAGGGCACCGACTGCGACGACGAGGATGTCGCGACGTTCCCCGGCGCGGCCGAGCTCGACTCGGTGACCGAATGCATGCAGGACGAGGACGACGACGGCTGGGGCGACGACACCCCGGACGACGGCGTCACTGCTGGTTCGGACTGCAGCGATGATGGCATCGACCCCTGCGTGGTGTTGATCACCCAAGACGGCACCGCGGACAACCCCTACGACCAAGACCTCATCGCAGCGCTCGTGCTCGACGGGTACGAAGTGCTCAACTTCGCGGACACCGACGTGGTGCTTGCGGACGGAAACGGTGTCGACGTGGTCGTGATCTCCGAGACCGCGCTCTCGGGCGAGATCGCCGGCACGATGGCAGACACCCCCGCTCCGGTGGTGTGCCTCGAGGGACTCATTTGGGACGACATGGGCATGGCCCCTCAAGCTGCGACCACCGGCATCGACGACGTCGTGATTCTCGATGACGCCGACCCCCTGGCGGCCGGTCTCACGGGGGACGTCGCGGTGCTCAGCGGTCCCGGTGCGGGCTTGTTCTTCGTCCCCGCCCCGGCGGGTGCGACCCTCATCGCCGCGGTGGCCGGAAGCCCGGACAACGTCGTCGAGTTCGCCTACGAGTCGGGCGCGGCCATGCTGGACGGATTCGTCGCCCCCAACCGCCGCTTGGGCCTCGGCTACGACGCGGACCAGAGCGGCGCGCCGAATGTGAACGTTCAGGCCGACGGCATCACGCTGTTCCGCGCCGCGGTCACCTGGGTGACGGGAGGCTGAACGCGGATCACGAGAACGGTTTGCGTCAGCCCAAGCCGCTGGCGACCATCGCCCACAGCGGCAGCATCAAGGCCGCCAGAAGCGAAGACACCACCACCGCTCCAGCGACGCGGTCGGCCTCCACGTCGGCATCGTGAGCCATCGAAAACGTGGTGATCGCCAGAGGCATGGCGGCCAGCAGGACGTGCACCCGCGCAAGCTGGGCCGGCAGCCATCCCAGGCTCACGGCAGCCCACGCGAGGCCCAGGACCAACGCGGGAGCCAGCAGCATCCGCGCCGCGACCAGACCAAGCACCGACGCACCGATGCTCGCAAGCCGGGTCCGCTCGGTGAACACGTGCAGGCCCAAAAGAAACAACGCGATGACGGCCGCACTCGCGGCGAACGGTTCCAGCCCATCCGCCGCCATGGTGCGAAGATCGGGGGAGCTCGCACGCATCGCCAAGCCGGCCGCGGGAGCCCAGAACAGAGGCTGCACGGCAACGCGGCGAATGATCTCGCGGACCCCACCTTCGGCTCCGGCCGCCCTCGCGAGCAATGCAGGACCCACCGTCACCGCGCCGGTCACGTGAACCGCCACGGCCAGTGCAGCGGGCCCGACCATCCCCTCACCCATCACGGCGAGCACGTAGGGCAGCCCAAGATAGGCGACGTTGCCAAAGGTCATCCCAAGGCCAAGTGCAGAGTCTGTGGCCCGCGGAACCCCGAGCAGCATCAGCGTGAGCGCCACGGGCCACAGCAACCAGAACGCGGGCTGATCGGGGATGACCGCCGACGGCAGGAGCAGGCCGCGGGCCACCAAGGCGGGAAACCCGATGTAGAGCGCGTAGCGGTTGAGCACGACGACCGCCGCGCGGGGGTCGGGGAACAGCCTTAGCGCACCGCAGCCGGCGCCCAGCAGCGCGGGGACAGCGAGTTGCAGCAGACGCAGCGTGTTGTCGAGGCCCAGGGTCATCGCGTGGGGCGACGCCTGCGGTTCTTCAGCGACCCGTCGGCCAGCATCTCGGAGGTTCGCCTCCCGGTGATCTCGACCTCGGGCTTCGCGAACACCCGGTCGGGCCAGGGCAAGTCACGCCGGCTCTTGTTCATGATGCTGACCGCGTACTTGGAGTGCGGGAGGCCGAAGAAGTGCCCGAGCTCGTGCGCCAGGACGGTGAACTTCCCGATCGAAGAGAGGATCACCCAGCGCTTGGCGACGTTGGGGCGGTAGCGCCAATGCACGCCGCGAATGACCTCTCCGGCGACGTCGACGTCGGCCAGCCGCTTCACCACGAAGACATGGACGACGCCGGTGCTGAACACGTCGCGGCCAAGCTGGTCGCGATCGGAGCGTGTCTGGACGTCGCCAACCTCGGCAGCCAACGTGTCTGCGGAGGACACCTCGAAGCCAACCGAGATGACCGCGAAGATCCGGTTCGCGTGAGCGATGTGCTCGTGCAGCCACAACGGGGTCTGCACAGGTTCACCCTTGGGTGTTCCGTCCGACGTCACAACATGGACCGCCAATCCGAAGCAGTACTTCGCGGCGGAAGGGCACTGCCCGGTGCCGGTCTCGAACGCACGAAACCCAAGCTGGTCTTTGGCGTGGGCCACGGCGGCAACATGCGCCGCCCACTCGGTGCCAAACAGCCCCAGCGTCGATGCGACCACAAGACCCGCGGCCAACATCACACCACCGCCGAGCGCGCGAGCTGCAAGATCTCGAAGATCGCCCGCGTGGCCGGGCTCTTGTTGAGCGTATAAAAGTGGAGTCCGGCGACGCCATGAGGCCGCTTGGAGT
>CAYGTG010000239.1:0-9383 GCA_964352485.1 uncultured Nannocystaceae bacterium
AACCGGCGGAACCGCACGCCCTGACTGTAGATGCGACGAGAAGCGTCGGCAAGCGACAGGGACTATGGTAGGGGGCCGTGCGTGGCCTCTTTTGGCCGCCATCCGACGCCATGAACGCCCCTGCCAAGACCCCGGCGGTTCTCACCGCCCCCGAGAGCCGGCTGATCCGGACGTTCTGCATCATCGCGCACATCGACCACGGCAAGAGCACGCTGGCCGACCGCCTGATGGAACACACCGGCCTGCTCGGTGAGCGCGACAAACAGGCTCAATACCTCGACCGCATGGACATCGAGCGGGAGCGGGGCATCACGATCAAGGCCCAAACCGTCCGGATGTCCTACACGGCCGACGATGGGACGGTCTACGAGCTCAATCTCATCGATACGCCCGGACACGTCGACTTTGGGTACGAGGTCTCGCGCAGCCTCAAGGCCTGTGAGGGGGCCCTGTTGGTCGTGGATGCGGCCCAGGGCGTCGAGGCCCAGACCCTCGCCAACGTGTATCTGGCCCTCGACAACGACCTCGAGATCATCCCGGTGATCAACAAGATCGATCTGCCCTCGGCCGATCCTGATCGCGTGGCCGAGGAGATCGAGCAGATGGTCGGTCTCGACGCGACCGACGCCATCCACTGCAGCGCCAAGAGCGGCATCGGCATCGACGACGTGCTGCGGGCGATCATCGAGCGGGTCCCCGCGCCGACCGACGACCGCGAGGCCACCCTGCGCGCCCTGATCGTGGACAGCTGGTGGGACTCCTACCGGGGCGTCATCTCGATCGTCCGGGTGTTCTCCGGGCGCCTCACCCCCGGCAGCAAGCTGCGCATGATGTCCAGCGGCAAGGCCTACGAGACCCTGGGCGTCGGCGTCTTCGCACCCGACATGACCGATCTGCAGGAGATCGCCGCCGGCGAGGTCGGCTACCTGATCTGCGGTCTCAAAGACGTCCGTGACGCTAAGGTCGGGGACACCGTCGTCGACGCGGCCGAGGTCAACCCCGTCGCGCTCGAGGGTTTTCAGGACGTCATGCCGATGGTGTTCGCCGGGGTGTTCACCACCGACAACGCAGACTACCCCGCGCTTCGCGATGCCCTGGGCAAGCTGACGCTCAACGATGCTGCGGTCACCTACGAGCCCGAGACCTCCGAGGCCCTGGGATTCGGCTTCCGGCTCGGCTTCTTGGGTTTGCTGCACATGGAGATCGTCCAGGAGCGGCTGGAGCGGGAGTACGACCTCGACCTCATCACCACCGCGCCGAGCGTGATGTATCAAGTCTTCCTCAAGGACGGCACGATGATCGAGGTCGACAACCCCGCGCAGTTCCCCGAGCTTGGGGGCTACGACTACATCGAGGAGCCGGTGATCGAGGGGCGTATCCAGGTCCCCCAGGAGCACGTGGGGGCCGTGATCAAGCTCTGCGAGGAGCGCCGAGGCGTCCAGAAGGACCTCAGCTACCTCACCGAGACCCGCATCCAGCTCACCTACGAGCTTCCCTTGGCCGAGGTCGTGTTCGGCTTCTTCGACCAGCTCAAGAGCCGCAGCCGGGGCTACGCCAGCCTCGACTACGAGCCCGCCGGCTACCGGCGCGCCGACCTGGTCCGACTGGACCTGCTCGTCAACGGCGAGCACGTCGATGCGCTGAGCCTGATCACCCACCGCTCGACCTCGTTCTTCCGCGGACGGGACCTGTGCGTGAAGATGAAGGAGCTCGTCCCGCGGCAGCAGTTCGAGGTCGCCATTCAGGCCGCGATCGGAACCCGGGTCATCGCGCGGACCACCGTCAAGGCCATGCGGAAGAACGTCACCGCCAAGTGCTACGGCGGCGACATCTCGCGCAAGCGCAAGCTTCTGGAGAAACAAAAGAAGGGAAAGAAGCGTCTCAAGGCCATCGGCAATGTCGAGATTCCCCAATCCGCGTTCCACGCGGTCCTCACGCTCGACTGACGCCGCTGCGAATCGGCTAGACTAGGACCAGCCCCTTGTCCGACCCCTCCAAGCCCGAAAACCCGTACACGGCCGGCCCCAAGGAGCCCGCGAAGCCGGACAAGCCTCGCTCGGGACGTCACGTGCGCTCCGCCGCCAAGATCCTCGCCAAGGAGGCGAAGGCGATCCTCGGGAAGCATGCATCACGCATCGCGGAGGCCCCAGCGAACGCCATGCGCGAGAGTCTCGCCGAGCTCAACCGCCTCCGCGAGGAGAACGACACGGCCAACCCCGACTGGCTTGGCAGTCTCGAGACCGAGGCTGAGCGCCTCGATGATCTGCTGCATCAGCACGCCTCGTTTGCCCGCAAGAGCGCGCTCCGAGAAACCCTGGAGAACATCGGTATCGCGGTGCTCGTCGCGCTCGGCCTGCGTTCGTGTGTGTACGAGCCGTTCAAGATCCCCAGCGAGTCGATGCTGCCGACGCTGCGCATCGGGGACCACATCTTCGTCAAGAAGTTCAGCTACGGGGTCCAGATCCCGTTCACGAGCACCGTCGTCGCGTCTTTTCTCGGTGACATCGAGCGTGGCGACGTCATCGTGTTCCGCTTTCCTCTCGACCCTGAGGACGACTACATCAAGCGCGTGATCGGGATCCCCGGGGACCAGATTCGCGTGATGGGGCGGGTGGTGTCGATCAAGCGGGCGTCGGACGAGGACTTCGAGGTCCTGCAGCGGACGCCGCTCGAGCAAAAGTGCGTCAACGATGCGAACGGCCGCACCCGCGCGGGATGTCAGCTGTTCGAGGAAACCATCGACGACAAGACCTACGTCGTCCGCTACCTGACCTCGATGTCGGAGCGCAACGACTTCTTGCCCAGGGCCAAGACCTTTACGGTCCCCGAAGGACATGTCTTGGTCATGGGGGACAACCGCAACGAGTCGGCCGACAGCACCCAGTGGACCGTCGAGGTCGCGGCGGTTGACGCCGCGGCGATCATCTCCGACAAAGACCTTCGCGACCTGACCGACGAGAAGCTCTTCACGCAGACCCGGCCCAAGATGGACGCGATGGCCGATCCAAGCCACGACCATGTCGTGTGGCTGGCGACGCATCGAAGCCGGGCCCATGACATCTCGCTGTCGGTGTGGCGCTCCCCCCCACTCGGGGCGGAGGCGACCTGGGCCGCACTCGCCGCGCGGGTTGATGGCGCCGAGAATACGACCGTTGCCGCCCTGGTCGACGGAAAGCCTGTCCCCACCGGCGAGGCGCTGAGCACCGCGCTCACCGTCGGGGCATCGATCGACCGGCTGGTCGTGGGACGCAGCGAAGATGGCTGGAGCGCGGTGGCCTTCCTCGAGGAGGACGATGCGGCCGTGCTCCTCGAGTGCGGACGCAAGGTCTGTAAAAACAGTGGCCGGCTGGCAGCAAGGCTGACCGACGTCGTACAGGCATTTCGGGCCAGCCCGGAGAAAGCGACGCGCGAGCTGTTGTCCGAGCCCCGCGGTGCGGACTACGGCACGCGCTGGACCGGGCGCAGCGATGTGCGCGACCACTACTACGAGCGGCAGTTTCAGCGTTCGGATACCGAAGGACCGCGCGGACAGGTTCGGCTTCGGGTCTTCCGAAAGCCCAAGCAAAGTCTCGACGTGCTCCAGGACGCAGCCCTTCGGGCCGTGGGGACCTCCGCCGCAGAGGCTCCGCTGGCGCCCGAGCTCGGCGAGCGGGCCTGGGTGGTCACCGGGGACGACGCGTTGACCTTGGTCACCACCGACGACGTGCGCGACATGGTCGTCGTGCTCGACTGCGGCAAGGCGCTGTGCCCCTCGCTGCAGTCCGCCCAAGCGCTCGGGACGGTCGTGCTTGACCGGGTTCCCAAGGCGTCGAGCGATCGCCGGCAACTCCGCAAGATGCTCAAGGCCGAGGACCTCGCCGCGATGGCCGGCGGGGAGGTCAAGGACCTCAAGGTGCTTCAGCCGCCACGCAACCCCTTCGACCGGACCCGCCTCGAGGCGACCGTCCAGGGCAAGGACCATGGTCTCGAACTCGAGGTCTGGCACAAGCCCCAGGATGGATTGGCCGCGAAGGTGACCGAGATCGCCGGACCGCTGGACCTCTCCAGCTCGGACGCGGTCGGCCAGTATGGACAAGCCGGCGAAGACGACGAGTCGTTCCACCACGTGTTCGCGATCTCCGGTTCTGACTCGGTCGTTCGGATCCGCTGCCGCAAGGGGCTGTGCGAGGACGCGGATGCGGCTGTGGCCATTGCGCGCCGGGCCGCCGACGAGGCGCAGGATCCGGACAACTTCATCGACCCCGACGCGCGCCGGCCCCAGCCCTTCGTGCCGATGGGCAATGTGAAGGGACGTGCAGACGTCATCTGGTTCCCGCTGGACCGGTTCTGGCTGAAGGTCCGCTGAGCCGCGGCCGGCAGAGCTTCGCTAGCGGAAGATCCGACGGATCCTTTGTCCGATCCGTCGCTTCTTGGGCTTGCGTTGCGGCGTTTTCGTTCGCGCCGCGTACTGTGGCGGGATGAAGTCCTGGTCCCCTCCGGCGTCTTCGAGCGCATCGAGGACGGCCTGCCGACGCTCTTCGAGCCCGGTGCACGCGCTCGCATCCTCCTGTGCACCCGCGTCGGGAGGATCGGCGGACTCGAGGCTCCGGCGATACGATGCCGACGGTTCTCGAGCCATAGCGTCGAGTGTGTGCCCGTAGACGGCGCACGGTCGCGGCGTCTGCTCCGCTTGCCACAGGTCGTGGCAGAGGTGTTCGGCGGCGTCCCACGCCTGCGAACTCGGCTCCCACGGTTGCGTTCGCAGCACATCGAGGATCCGATGCCGCTGTCCATGGGGGAGGGCTTCGGGGCGTTCACCCAACAACGCCTCGATCCACGCCTCGCGCATCGGCTTGCCGTGCTCCAACACCAAGGTGAGCAGCGCTTCAGGCACGACCGAGCGCTCGAGCTCTTGCACGACGAAGTCTTGTGCGGCGGAGTCTTCGAGGCGGGCGGGGTCGAGCCGAATCGCCCGGAGCATCAGCTCCGCTCGCTTGGGGGACGCCCGTCCGGCCGGGCCTTCGGCCACAGCCGCCTGCCACACCTCGCTGGGATCTTCGGCCAGGAACCCCAGCAGCGACGGTGCCGCGCTCTGATCCTCGACGTCTGGGTCTGCGTCGTGTCCTGCTGGGGTCTGGCTTGACGCGGCGGGGCTCGCAGGCGCACCCACGGCGATGGGAACGTCCGCGTCGGCGCCGTCGTCTCCGGAGGACAGGGCGGAGACCCCCAGGACGATGAGGGTCGCGACGGCTACGCCGGCCCCGACCAGCAGCGGGCCGCGGGCTGTCAGGAGCTGCCGGACCGTCGCGGGCGCCTGAGGCGACGCGGACGGCTGCGGTGGCAGGAGTCGCGCGCTGGTCCCTGGCGCCGGCTCGTGTCGTGCCGAGGCAGGCGGGGCCGGCCGGGGCACGGAGGCGGAAGCGCCGACCGTTTCGTGAATCCCGGCCGCGGTGGGCATCGTCGCCACCAAAGGATCCGGCAACAAGGTCGGGTCCAGGGAAGGGCGAACCGGGGCCGCCGCGGAGAGCGACGCGCGAGCCTCCCGAACGGCATCGAGGGCAGCCTGAGCGTCCGGGTAGCGGTCTTCGGGTTCTTTGGCGAGCAGCCGGTACAACACCGCCGCCACCGGTGCGGCCACGGGCAGCTCGGGCGGAGCCTCGCGGACCTGCTGGCGAAGCACGTCCATCATGTCGTTGGACGCGAAGGGGACGGCGCCGCTGAGCATCTCGAAGAAGATGACGCCCGCGCTGTACAGGTCCGTGCGTCCATCGACGGGGCGCCCCGTGGCCTGCTCCGGGCTCATGTAGGAGGGCGTGCCGAAGATCATCCCCATCTGGGTGAGTGGGGCGTCGCCGCTGGGCTGGACCATCTTGGCGATCCCGAAGTCGACCAGCTTGAGGACCCTGTCTCCCTCAGACATATCGCAGGCGAAGACGTTCTCGGGCTTGAGATCCCGGTGGACGACCCCCCGGGCGTGGGCGTGGGCGACGGCGGCGAGCATTTCCTCCATCCACCCCAACGCCACGGGCCCCGGCGCCGGGCCGTCCTCTCGCAGCACGTCCGAGAGTTCCTTCCCGCGCAGACGTTCCATCACCAGGAACGCGATCGGGATCAGCAGGCCTGGGATCTCGGCCGTGCCCACGTCGTACATCTTGACGATGCCCGGGTGCTCCAGCCGCGAGACGGCGCGGGCCTCCTGTTCAAAACGGGCCCGGACCTGAGCGTCGGACACGAACTCGGGCTTGAGGACCTTGATCGCGATCGCGCGGTCGAGGCCGAGGTGGTGTCCGTGAAACACCAGCGCCATGCCGCCTTCGCCCAACACCCCGTCGATGCGGTAGCGGTCCGCCAACACCACGCCGCGCATGGCCTCCTCGAGCGAGGCAGGCGGGGAAGGGGGCGTCACGTCAGTCATTCCAGGAGCGAGCCTAAGATTTTATCAAAGGCCCACGCGCACACCGCGGTCCTTGCAGAACGTCCGCAGCGTCTTGCGATGTTCATCCCCAAGCTTGAACGAGCGGACGATCTCCCGAGCGTTCTTCTCGTCGCGCAGCCGACACGCCGACCGCCCGCGGAGCATCTGTGCCTTGTCTTGGGGCCGGGCTCGTTGACTGCGCGTCGCGAGCCGATACGCGTCCTTGTAGCGCTTCTCTTGATATGCAACAGCGGCGGCCGCGAGCAGCTCGTCGGCGTCCATCATCGCCTCCGCATCGCGATCGGCCTGGCTTCGGCCCGCCGGCGATGCGGGTGCCTGTGAGGCGGCCCCCGCGGTTTCGGACGCTTGTGGGTCATCCTCGGCCGCAGGCGCAGCGTCGTCGTCCGGGCTGCCGACATCGGGGTCGAGCAGCACGACGTCCTCGGGCTCATCCGCGGCGTCGGTCTCGGCGCCGGCGTTGGATTCCGCGTCGGGGTCGGCGTCCGGGTCGGCATTGGCGTCGGCATTGGCGTCGGCCTCGCCATTGGCTTCCGCACCGGCGTCGGCGTCGGCGTCGGCGGCCGAATCGTGCCCGGCACCTGCAGGCTCTGCATCCGGTCCGTCCGCCGCTCTTCTCACACCGTCCTCACCGTGCATTGCTCCGGGCTTCGGCTCGGATCCGGCGACAACCTGCGATGCGTCGCCGGTGGATCCGGGCTCCACGCTCAGGGCCGACAGCACCGCGAGCAGAAGTCCCGCCGCCGCACCCAGGCCGGCCACGGCAGGCGCGGACAGCGTGTTGACGCGGTCGAGAACAGACGCAGCCGGCGGAGGGTCGCTCATCCGCGGCAGCATACCTGCGCACTCGCTGTGCCGCTTCCTCAGCCGCGCCCACGCCGGTGAAGCGGGACCACATCCAGGGCTCGCTGGTGCTCGCCGCAATCGAGCCTGGCCACGTGCTCCTGCGCCAAGGGGAACACACACGCCGACTGGATATCGGGGACAGCTCCACACCCTGAGTTTCTCGACGACCGGCCCACAAGGGCCCGATCCTGTGTTTTTCCGCGAGCGAGCCGGCATGCTTGATTAGACATAATATACATTATCGGCAAACATGATGCCGGGCCACAGGGGGGCCCGACGCCGTCCTTGCCGATGGAAGCCCCTTCCAGACCGCGAATCCGCGGCGTCGATATCGAAGCACGGTGCGTGAGCCGTGGCCCCAGACCGTGTCGGAAATCGGGACGTCGAGGATGCAGACGTATCCATGGTGGGTGTGTCGGCGCAGGCCTAGCCTGTGACGATGACATGGCGGCAATCGATGCGGTTTGGGTTCGGTGGCTGCCTGGTCGTGTCGGCCCTCGGCTGCGGCCCTGCGGTCGACGCCGAGCCTGCACCCACATTCGGATCCCCCTGCTGCGGCTCTGCAGCCGAAACTTCGGGGCCTGGCTCGACGACCCAGGACTCAGGCGTGAGCGGAGCGCCGCCGGACCCGAGCGATGTGGGCACGATGGATGACTCCAGTGCATCCGAGTCGTCCGGCGCGTCCGGATCCTCCTCGGGCGCACCGGCTACGCTGGACTGCGAGCCCCTGTGCGAGTTTCTGGTCGACGGAAGCTGCCTCGACCGAGGCGGCGCCTGTCTGCAGTCCTGCGAGACGACCGTGGGTGATCAAGGCCCAGCCGTCGGCGCAGCGTTCGCGTCCTGTGTGGCGACCGAGCCCTTGTGTTTTTCCTTCATCGAGGACTGCATGTGGTCCGAGTTGTACGGCCCACAGCCCGTGGAGCAGCAGTACGTGTTCGAAGGCGAAGGGTTTGACGCGTGGAACGGCCGCAGCGTCTACGTGCAGATCACCGGCGGCTCGGTCAGCTCTCCCACCGAATCCGGGGTCATTGTCGGTGGCGATGTGATGGTCGAAGCCGCGCTCACCACCACGCTGGAGCGCTTCGGGAACTCGCGCAACGTGTACCTGTTTGTCGACGTCAACGACGACGGCGCCTGCACGCCGGGCCTCGACCACGCCCAGATGGCCTGGGTGCAAGGCCTGGGCAGCGCGTTCGCCGAGCTCAGCTTCGTCATCCCCGGAACGCCGAGCGAGCGATCCTCCGACGGCCTCTGCGAGAGGTTCTGAGGGTCGGGCGGAGGCCTCCCACAGCCGAGCGTCAGCCCTACCCTCCGCACTGGCCAGCACACGCCCTGAGCCTTCATCCGCTCTCGTAGGGGCCAAGATCGACCGCGGCCCCCACGATCCGAGGATCGCCATCCAGATCGGAGGGCAACGGTTCGTCAACATCGCCATCGTCATCGAGGTCGAGTTCATCGGCCGGGATGCTTGCGTTGTCGCCGAGGTCGATCAGGGCATCTCCAGACGGCCTCAAGTCTCCGGTCGCGACGTCCGTGAAACCGGGATCGATAGGTTCGACTCCGGCGCCGCACTCGAGAGCCTCCGCGGGCACACACCCGTCTTGGAGCGAAGTCGACACTACCAGCAGCGGGCTTCCCAGGCCCTTGCCGGCGCTGGACTCCGCCAACAGCTCGGGGAACATGGGCGCGGTGTTCCCCCAGAGCACCGAGTTGGCCAGCGTCGCTGGGACGCGACCCAGAGGCTCGAGCGCTTCGTAGGCCAGCGCACCGCCTGAGGCCGTCGCAGCATTACCGCCGAACGCATTGCCCACAAACTCAAGCACGGCGCTGCCGCTGTTTTGCGCGAAGACACCGCCACCGACGTACGCCTCGTTGTTCGAGAATGTGTTGTTGACGACCCTGCTGGCGCCGAACGGGCCATCAAGCGTCATCGCGATGATGGCAACAGCCCCTCCGTTCGAGCCTGCCTGTTCGAGGTCACCGGTTCGGTTGCCATCGAAGGTGCTCGATGCGATCCACACCCCATCGTCGCTGCCTCGCACGTAGACCGCACCACCGCTGCCCGCCGCGCCGTTCTCGAGGTCGCCGACCGCTCCGACGCCGGTCTCGTTGTCCTCGAAGCGAC
>CAYGTG010000240.1:0-9381 GCA_964352485.1 uncultured Nannocystaceae bacterium
ATCCCCAAAGACTCCCCGGTTCCCCGCCGAATTCGAGACGCGATCCTCCGCGGCCTCGACCCCAACCCACAGCTTCGCTTCGCGTCGGTGGAGGACTTCGCAGCCGAGCTTCGGGACCGTGGACGGCAAAAGACGACGATGCTCGCGATGGGCACAGCATTCCTCGCTGGCACCGTCGGCGCTGCCGCGGTGGTGCTGCTCCAAGGCGACGACCCTCGATGCACCTCGGGCGCTGCGGAGGCCTCGGAGGCATGGGATGACGATGCCCGCAGCGACGTTTCTCTTGCGCTCGCCAGCGCGCCGGGCGAGCGCAACCGCGTCGCGACCGAGGTGGTGGCCGAACTCGACCGCTACGCCGACCGCTGGATCACCGAGCGCGACGATGCCTGCGCCGCCACGAGCATCCGTGGCGACCAATCGGCCGAGCTCTTGGACCGCCGGATCGCGTGCTTGGACGACCGCAAGAGTGATCTCGCGGCGGCGGTGGAGATCCTCTCACTCGCGGATGCCCGCACCCGCGAGCGGGCCATGGACGTCGCGATGGGGCTGCCCACCCTCGAGGCTTGCTCCGACGTCGCGCGGTTGCTGGCTGCGGTAGAGCCCCCAAGCGCCGAGGACGAAGCAGGCGTCGCCGAGTTGCGAGCGGGACTCGCACGCGCTCGCGGCCTCGACCGCGCTGGCAGGTACGACGATGCCCTCGCGCAGGCCGTCGAATCCCACCAAGCCGCAGTCCGGATCGCATACCGGCCCGCGATCGCAGAGTCACTGCTGTGGCGCGGATTCTTCGAGGACCGCACTGGAGATGCTGCGACCGCGATGCAGACCCTGCAGCAAGCCGCATGGCTGGGCCAACGCCTGGGTCACGACCCTGTCGCCGCACGAGCCATGACGGAGCTGGTCTTCGTTCTTGGGCACCACCTGCGGCAGGCCGAGGACGGGCTGCTCTGGGCCGAGTTTGCCGACGCAACCGTCGAGCGGTTGGGCGACCCGATCGAACGGGCCCGGCTGCACAACAACCGGGCTGTGACGTTGATGGAGGCAGGCCGCCACGACGAGGCCCGCGCGAACTACCAACAGGCGATCGAGCTGCGCACCAAACTCTTGGGAGCACGGCACCCTGACACGATCACCGCCATGCTCAATCTGGCGAGTGTGGCGGACCGCACCGGCCAGGTCGAACTCGCCACGGAGCAATACGAAGCGGTGCTTCAACTCCGGGACGAGGTCCTCGGGCGAGACCACCCGCGCACGGCCGCAGTCTTGGTCAACTACGGCGAACTCCTCACCCAGAGTGGCCAACCAGAGCGTGGGCTGAAGCTCATCGAGCAGGCCGTCGAGACGTTTGCGCGCTCGGATCCGCAGGGGCCGCTCCACGGGACGGCGCTGCAAAACCTGGCCGTGGCCTACTACCACCTCGACCGCTTCGAAGAGTCGATGCAGACGTTCCAGCGGGCGCTGGTGATCCGCGAAAAGAGCCTGGGTCCGTCTCATCCCGACGTGCAATACATGCACGTCAACATTGGGGGGATCGCGTTCGAGCTGGGTAACCTCGAGGTTGCACGGACCGAGTTCACGCTCGCGCTGCAGGGGTTGACCGAGGCGCTCGGGCCCGAAGCCGACGACGTTGCCGACGTCTTGATCAGCATCGCAACGCTCGAGGCCGCAGAGGGTCGACACGAACAGGCCGCGGCCGCAGCCGCCCGAGCTCTGAAGATCCGCCGAAAGCTCCTGCCCCCCGGTCACAAATCGATCGGCATCGCCCTCTCGTCGCTGGCAAACGCCCAACTCGTGCTCGGCCGACGCGCGCAGGCCCAAGCGAGCGCGAGAGAGGCGGTCGAAGTCCTCTCGAAGGCGGAGGCCGTCGAACCCTGGCGCCTCACCAAAGTGCGTTGGATCGTCGCGGAGGCGGGCCACCAACTCGGCTCGGCAACGGCCGAGGAATTCGCCGGTCTTGCCGAGGCCGCGAAGGCTCTACCAGAGCACAAAGACGAGTTGCGCCAGCAGATTCAGCGGCTCCTCAAAGAACGCGACGCGTAACAGACGGCGCCGGGGCTACGGAGCCTTCCGGGTTCCAAGCAGCGCCGACTCTTGCTCGCTCTTGCCTGCACCCGAGAGCTTGTCCATCGAAGACCTCACCAGGTCGCCTCGAGGACGCTGAATCGGTCGTACCGGGTCTCCCCAACCATGGCCCCTGCCCGGCGGAGCGCTACGGTCACCATCTCGGCCCGGCTCACGACCGCAAACGTCTTGGATCCTTTGCGCTGCCACGACGCCAGCGGGCCGAGCAGATGCTCCAGCGCCCGGGCATCCGCGTGCGTCGGCGGATTGGTCAGCGTCAGGTCCGTCGTGCCCACGAACGGCCGCACCGACGCCACCGTGCTCGGCAAGCCGTCGTGCTCCATCGCGAACACCCGCCCCTTGAGCCCCGCGGCCTCGACGTTCTCGCGCAGCATCGCGGCGGACACGGAGTTGCTCTCGACCGCGACGACGCTGCACGCGGGCCAGCGCGCCGCGGCCCACACGGCGATCGGCCCCACCCCCGCACCCAGGTCGACCACCCGCGCCGGGTTCAGGTCCAGCCCCGCGACATGATCGAGCAAGCACTGCGTTCCAATGTCGAGCGCCTTGCGAGAGAACGCCCCCGGCGCGGAGGTCAGGACCTGATCCCCAAGTCTAGGGTCCGTGATCTCGTACCGGCGATCGAGCACCTCGTGCCGAGCCACGGGCTGCATGCGTTCACTACAAAGGAGTCGATACCCCTTCGTGCGGCCCAGCACCCGGACGTTCCCAAACACTTCCCCCATGAAGTCGGCGATCGAGTCGGCACCCTTTTGCTTCTTCACCGCGCACAGCAGTCGGCCGCCCTCGCCCAAGACCTGTCCCGCGATCGCGATGCACTGCTGCGTGAAGTCTTTGCCCAGGTGCGCGCGTGGCCAAACCACCGCGACCTCGAACGAAGGCTCCATCGACGGCCACCGTGCGAACGGAACTGCACCCGCACCGGCGTGCCGAGCCTCCCGGGCGTCGAGGACCAGCCGCGGGCCCGCGTGCTCGAGTCCAGGCAACTCGCCGGAGCACACCAGCAAGACCCGAGCTCGGTCCACGTCACCCACGGCTTCAGCCAGGAGCGCGACTCCCGGGTCGTCGGGATTGAGGCCATCGACTCCACCCGGGCGGGGGGCACTGCGCTTCGCCATCGCGGCGCATGCTACTTGCCAAGCGGCCCCGGCGACCCATGTTGCCGGGGCCGATTGCCCGGACCACGGCCCAAGCGACCACAAGCACATGATATCATGACGCTTTATGGCACGTCCTAGTTTGGGTCGCGACGCGGTAGACCCTGTGTGGTCTCGCGTGCTACCAACGTATTGTCTTCGTGTCCATGAGGCCTCAGAACGAGGTTCCTGGGCGCGAAGGCGGCTCTGACACGTGACGCCTGCTCGTCACGTGACCGCAGGGTCGGCCATGGAGCGGCGCGATGTCGTGCCCTCAGGTCGCCCTCCACCCACAGCGGGTTCACACGTGAACAAGATCGAAACGTTTCTCCCCCTCGTGGAGACCGACGCCCTGATCCGGCTCGCAAGTCCCAAGGCGCTCAAAGCCGGGCAAGAGCTGTTCAAGAAGGGTGCCGCCAGCGGGCTGGTGCTCGAAGGCGACAAGGTCTCCGGCAAGGTCATGGGCAGCCACCCCAAGCCGCACATGCCCGCGGTCTGCCTCGGCAAGAAGAACCAGCTCGAGGCCGAGTGCACGTGCCCAACGTTCACCGACGGCTGGGAGAAGTTCTGTCACCACGCCGTGGCGCTCGCGATGGAGCTCGCCAAGCAATACAAGGCCGGCGGCGAGATCTCGACCACCCACAACCCGTGGGTGCGCGGCATGAGCAGCGGTGAGACCTCCCGACAGCGCCGCTACCAGATTCAGCCGCAAGCCGGCGGCACCTGGCTCGTCACCGCGTTCCAGTCCGGGCGCTCGATGAAGGCCAAGGCCACGCAGCAACGCGACGGGGCTCACCCCGCGGACAAGCTGATCGAGCACTACCTCGAGCAAGAGATCGACCGCGCCGACGATGGCGCGCACGAGCTCGAAGACCCCGCTCTCAGTGGATTGCTGTACTTCGCCCGCGACGCACAGATCAGCCTCAAGGGCGTGGGCAAGCTGAACTTCGTCGACGAACCGCTGGTCCTGCGGGTCCAAGCCGAGGCCCGACGCGATGCGAACGTCGACCTGCACGCGTTCCTCGAGCACGAAGCCTCCGGCCGCACGTTCGAAGTTGAAGAAGGCCGAGTCATCGGTGGTGCGCCGACGTGGTTCATCCACACCGATTCCTGCGAGATCTTCCAGGTCAAGGACACGCCGCCGTGGGTCCTGTCTTCGATTCGTGCCCAGTCGCGCATCGTCATGGACTCCAAGGTCGACGCCGACCAGATGGACAGCCTCAGCACCCAGCTGGAGTCCGTCGGCGTCCCGCGGGCCGACCTCTTCGCGCTGGCCAGCGATGCCCGCTCGATCGAGCAACTCGTCGCCACGATCGAGGGAGACTCCAGCCGCGTTCGCGTGCAGCTGACCGCCCGCTACGGCAACGTCACCCTGTCCATCGGAGGCACAGACCCCGAGTCCGCCCGCTACACGATGAACGCGGGTGACGAATCGATCTCATTCTACCGCGACCTCGATGCCGAGGCCCAGGCTCGCCGGGTTCTCAAGGAGCACGGGCTGAAATGGCAACCCAAGGATGAAGCGTTCGTCGCCCGCGACGACGCCGCCATCGAGTTCCTGATCGCGGGCCTGCCCATGCTTCCTGAGCACTGGGAGAAGCGCATCCCCAAGCTGCCCAAGATTCGGTCCAAGAGCCCCAGCCCGCGCGTTTCGGTCTCCTCCGGAGATGGGAGCGTGCTGGACGTCGAGGCCATCGTCGACGTCGAGGGCGAGGAAGACCTGATCTCTTTCCGAGACCTGCTTCGCTGGCTGCACGAGGGAAGGCGTTGGATCACGCTCGCGGACGGCAGCGTCGTCAAGCTCGACGCCAAGATCCTCGCGCCCTTGGCCGAAGCCGCCGGCGACATTCAGTTCGACAAGCAAGGCAAGGCTGAGGTCTCCACGCTGGAGCTCGGCAACCTCTCGCGACTGCTCTCTGAGGCCCCCACCGCCAAGGTCGGGGCCGAGGTCAAGAAGCTGCTCAAGACGATGACCGGCGAGCGTGCGGCCAAAGCCCCGCGCAAAGCCAAGGCCCTCAACGCCAAGCTGCGGGACTATCAGAAGTCTGGCTTCGCCTGGCTGTGGCAGCTTCACCAAAACCGCATGACCGGCATCCTCGCCGACGACATGGGTCTTGGAAAGACGGTCCAGGCCATCGCGCTGTTCACCAAGGCCAAGGAAGAAGAGGGACCGGCTCCGTCGCTGATCGTCTGCCCCACGTCGGTTCTCTCGGTATGGAAGCAGGAGGTCAACAAGTGGGCGCCGAGCCTGTCGGTGTTGGTCTGGCACGGTCCCGAGCGCGCCGAGAACCGGCGCCTGCTCAAGAAGACCGACCTCATCGTCACCTCGTATTCGATCATGCGGCGCGACATCGACGAGCTCAAGAAGATCCGCTTCCGCTACGTCGCGCTCGACGAGGCCCAGGACATCAAGAACTGGACCACCAGCACCGCCAAGAGCGCCAAGCAGCTCAAGGCCGACCACAAGCTGGCCCTCTCGGGCACCCCGGTCGAAAACCACCTCTTCGACCTCTGGGCCGTGTTCGACTTCTTGGCTCCCGGCTTCCTTGGCAAGCTGACCGAGTTCCAGAAGAACTATGTCAAGCCGATCGAGGACGGCGACATGAAGCGGCTTGAGGATCTTCAGGTCCGCATCCGGCCCTTCATCATGCGGCGCAAGAAAGAAGACGTCGCCAGCGAGCTGCCGAAGAAGACCGAGCAGACGATCTACTGCCACTTCGGCAAGTCGCAGCTGGGCCTGTACAACCGCATCCTCAAGGCGGCCAAGTCCGAGATCACCGGACGCGTCGACGATGCCGGCATCGACAAGTCGCAGATGACCATCCTCGCCGCGCTCACGCGCTTGCGACAGGTTTGCTGCGACCCGCACCTGCTCGGCCTCCCCGAGGGCACTCCGATACCGCCCTCGGCCAAGCTCGAGGCATTCAAAGAGCTCATCAACGACGCGGTCGGATCCGGCCGCAAGTGCCTCGTGTTCTCGCAGTTTGTCGAAATGCAGAAGCTGCTCGGCCAGGCCCTCGACGAGCTCGAGATTCCATACCTGTGGCTGCACGGCGGAACCAAGAACCGCGAGGAGCTGGTCTCGCAGTTCCAGACGAAGTCCGGTCCGCCCGTCTTCCTCATCAGCCTCAAGGCCGGGGGCAGCGGCCTCACGCTCACTGAGGCCGACACGGTCATCCACTACGACCCGTGGTGGAACCCCGCCGTCGAGGACCAGGCCACCGACCGCGCGCACCGGATCGGTCAGGAGAAACCCGTCAACGTGTATCGGCTCGTCATCGAGGACACCGTCGAGCAGAAGATGGTCGAGCTTGGCAAGCGCAAGCGCGAGGTCGCCGAGGGTGCTCTTGGGCGCGACGTGACCGCGGGCAAGAAGCTGACGATGGACGACATCGAAAACCTGCTGCTGACTCCGTCGGCGAATCCCTGGGACAACGCGTAGCGAGGGGCAGGGGCAGGGGCAAAAACAGCAGCGCGACTGCGTCACAGCAGACCACGCTGCACCCTGGGGGCTGATCAGCAGGGAGCGTTGGCGTCGCCCTCACCGCAGCATCCACCGAACATGCGCTGGTTGTAGCAGGCGCATGTCTGCGGGTTTTGATTGTACCGGAAGTAGTGCCAGTGAGCCCCCTCGCAGTTGCCGTGGCTGTGGTCTTCATGCACCTGAGGAGGGTCCGGTTCGGGGCAGGCTTCGCAAGGCTGCGCCGGAGCATCTGAACCGGATCCGCTGGTCATGTAGAGGCCATAGGCAAGAATGCCCAGAGCGATCAGGTCGGCTGGTCCGGGGGCCGGAGTGTCTGCTTGGGACACGATGCCCGCCGTGACCGCATACGACGTCATTCTTGCGACGACCTGGCCCTCGCGGTGCGCGATGCCGTCGTCGGGCTCGTTCGCGGCTCCTGCACCCGAGGTTTCCCAACCGCCGCCATCGTCGCCCCAGGTACCTCCGCCGCCATCACCCCAGGTACCTCCGCCGCCATCACCCCAGGTCCCACCGCCGCCGTCGCCCCAGGTCCCGCCACCGTTGTCGCCTCCGCTGCCGGGCGTGTCGTTGGAGTCGCCGCCGCCACTGGGGTCACCGGTGCCGCCCTGATTGTCGCTGCCTCCTCCAGTTCCGCCGCTGGGGTCGCCCGAAGAAGCGGTCGCCCCCTCAGCGTCTCCCTCGGGGGTCCCCATCGGGTCGCCGATGTAGCCGGCATTCACAGCGGCGGCGTAGACGGAGTTGTATCCCCCATGCTCATTGGCAAGCGCGATGAGGTCTTGGTCGCTGTAGCCATCGGGAGTGACCCACGCACCCATGATCGCCTGCGTCTTGGGCTCGTCGTCTGCGCTGGCATCTTCACCCGCGAGACCGGCAAAGGACTCGGCTCGGCCCGTATCGCGGGCGCACCCGCCCAAGGTCAGGGCTCCGCTCATCAACAGGGTCAGGATTCCAGTGCTCCAGCGCTTCTTCATGGTCCGATTCGACTCCTCGAGGCCCCGCCGGCCTGCATCATGAGAGTCCGATCAGAGGGTCTACAGGTTCCCGGAATCGAACCTCGCGCCCGTCAGCGCGGGATTCCGCCTCACGTCGCCGGGTTCGCCCTCGAGCCGGGGTCGCCCGTTTCGTACAGCGCGAACACAAAGAACGGCGCATGCTCAGGGATCCGCGCGTCGCTGACGCGACGAAATTCGTCGGCGTGTTCGAGCGCGTCAAAGAGACCGCGCTCGTTGAGCTTTGGGCCCCAATCTCTACGCAGAGACTCGACGTCGTCGATATCGGGCCGATACCCGCAGTTGGACAGACCGCTGGTGAACCCCGAGTCCGCCACGTCGTACCCGAGCAGGGTCCACGTCTCGTCGGGGCCAATGTTCACGGTCCCCAGTGAGCCCGCGTACTGCTCGGTCTCTTCGGCATCCGGTCCTGCGACCACGGCCGCGATCATCTCCAGGCCATCACTGGCTTCGGGCCACACCGTCGGGTCGATCGAATGAGGCCGTGCGATGTCGGGACGGAGCAAGTAGAGCATCCGCCGCTTCGCGTCCCATGCGGGTGCGGGATCGGCAGGGGATGCCCGATGCTGTCGGGTGAACGCGCGCGGAGAGGACATGGATCAGCAGGGTGCGCACGGATGGGCCCCGTCGCAAGTGTCTGACACGCTCAGGGGCGCCCCACGCATAGCACCGGCGATGGGGATCGAATCCATACCTTAGGGGTCGCCCAGGACGTAGACCAGGTACCAGGTCCCGTATGTAGTGGGTGTAGCTGCGACCGCTGGGGTCGGTGATGTCGACGCGGATCATCACCGACTCACCCGCGGCCTCCTGCGGGGGGTCGAACTCGAACGCGAAGCTCTCGCCGCGTACCGGGTCGTCCTCAATGAACGGCTGCCAGGTGACCTCCCCGGCGGGCAAGCCCCAGGAGGCCGTCAACGTCGAGCCTTCCTCTGCACTCGCGCAGCCCTCGATGACCACGGTGTCGGTCTGATCGATGACGTCTTGGGTGTTGGAGATCCCCACGGCCGGCGGGCTGAGAGCGGGGTCCGGCTCGTCGACCACCTTGATCACCCCGGCGCGCGAGCTCCAGATGTTGAGCGGGGGCTCCCAGGTGTAGCCCTCGATCACATACGTGCCCGCAGCCAGCTCGCTGGTGTCCCAGTCGACGCCCTCGTCCGCCGCGGCGTGCGTGATGGGTCGGCGCTGGTCGTCGGCATTGATGCGATGCCAGCAGTCCGCCCAGTCGGTGTTCGACTCCATGACGTTGCGGGCGTTGACCATCTCCGGCGCGATGCCGATCTCTCGGGCTCGCTCGACGTCGGCCTGCGTGATCCATCGGGGCAGATAGGTTTGGGGATCGAGCGCGCGACAGAACCCAAAGAACTGATGGGTGCGACTGTCCTCCACTTCGTCGGCCGTGAGCTCCGTGTCCTCCATCGGGATCGCGTAGTCCAGATGCACCGTGGCACTCACGGAACGATCGACGATAGTCATGCACGACGCCCCCGTCCAGTCGACCGGGGTCCATGGCTCGGGCCCGTTGCCGGCCTGCGCTGCAGGAGCGAGCGCGAGCACGTAGACGCCGACCGCCCCTGCACCGAGTCTCCGAGCACCTGTGCGCGCCGACATTCGTACAGGAAGATAGTAGCGCTCGGGTTCGAATTCACGTCGGCGCGCACAGGTGCTCGGA
>CAYGTG010000241.1:0-9302 GCA_964352485.1 uncultured Nannocystaceae bacterium
GCTCAACCTCAAGATGGGCTACCGAGGCGCAGTGAACACGGCGCTGGCGTTCGGGGCCGACGCGCCGGCGGTCGGGGAGCTGGTTGGCGCGCCACATCAGGGGCTCGCAGCGATGTTCCACATGATGAACGAAGCCCGAATCGGCGTGGGACTCGGCGCGGCGATGATCGGGTACTCCGGCTACCGCGTCTCGCTGGCCTATGCGCGGGACCGGGTTCAGGGGCGCCACCCCGACAAGAAAGGCGGCGCCGCGGTACCGATCATCGAGCATGCGGACGTCCGTCGCATGCTGCTGACCCAGAAGGTCTACGCGGAGGGCGGGATGACCCTGGCGCTCTACTGCGCCCGGCTGGTCGACGATGCTCAGAACGCCTCGGACGATGCGTCGCGGGAGCGGTGCGAGGACCTGCTCGCGATGCTGACTCCCATCGCAAAAGCCTGGCCCTCCGAGCACGGACCCCAAGCGAACGACCTGGCGATTCAGGTGCTCGGCGGGAGCGGCTACACGCGCGACTACCCTGTAGAGCGCTACTACCGGGACAACCGGCTCAATCCGATCCACGAGGGCACCAATGGCGTGCAGGGGCTCGACCTGCTGGGGCGAAAGGTGATGCAGGACCGCGGTCGCGCCTTCAGCCGCCTCGTCTCAGAGATCCGATCCGCGATCGAAGGCGCCATGGCCTTCGAGGACCTGACCGCCGACGCGGATGCTCTGGGCCACGCGCTTGGCCGTGCGGTGGAGACCACTTCGGTGTTGGGGAACGCGGCCGCCTCGGGGCAGGTCCGCTTGGCGTTGGCCAACGCGACCGAGTACTTGCACATGCTCGGGCACGTTGTGGTGGGCTGGATGTGGCTCGAGCAGGCCATGGCGGCCATCAAGGGCCGCGACGCGGGGACGACCGGCGCCGACTTTGCGGCGGGGAAGATTCACGCGTCACGATTCTACTGCCGCTACGAGTTGCCCCGAGTGGATCGGCAGGCCGCGCTGTTGAACGCACTCGATGACACCGCGCTCACGATGCCCGACGCGGGGTTCTAGTCCTCAATCAAGCGCTGCTTGATTGAGGCCGTCGCTCCAGTCTTGATAGGGGCCTTTCGAAAAGGCCCCTCACTGCGGCCGACAAGTCGCCCTTCGTTTCACCCGAAACGGGCACCTGACGGCGCCTACTAGCCCTTGATTACACGGGTTTTCGAAAACAGCGCTCAAGGTGTGTGAATCTCGATGACCTCGACGCCGGAGCCCGGCTTGACCAGGCCGGGGCAGGCGCTGGCGACCTCGACCGCTTCGTCGAGCGACTCGGCGGAGACGATCATGTAGCCACCGACCAGATCCTTGACCTCCACGAGTGGCGCGTCGGTCTTGGCGTCGGAGGTGACAAGCTTCCCGGCGCCCAGCTTGCCGCCGAGGTCGACGAGGTTGTCCTCGAACGTCTTCATCCAGCCTTGAAACGCGGCGTACCAGTCGTCCATGTTGCCCCCTCCTTGCGCGAGCTGGGGGTCAGGTGGGGCCGGAATGCTGCGTTGCATGCAAAGGTATTTGGGCATCTTGGGTGCTCTTTCGTTGGGTCGCGGGGCGACGAGTTCCGCCTCGTTCGGTTCCATGACGCGGCGGGAGCCCGAACTTGGACCCTGTGCTTCAAGAAAACCAGCGCCCAAGTCTCGCACGTTTGTAGGACGTCGCTCAGCGGCCCGTTGGACGTCTGCCGGGAGGCGCGCGGCCGGCCTCGGGCAGCGCGTGCAGGGAGAGCCACCGGAACGCGCGGAGGAGGGCCTGCTTGCCGCCCGTCTCAATCACGTCGCCGTGTGCCATCACGATCCTATCGAAGTCCCAGCTGGCGATCGTTGCGAGGTCCTCGCGGGCCCGATCACGGCGCATGGCGACCCGTTCCAGCAGCGTGACCGAGCAGCCGGGGTAGCCGCCCAGACACCGCATGGCGACCCGCGTCATCCAGGGGGCGCTGCGCGAGATGTTGAACACGAGGTCGCTCACCAAGAGCGTGCCGCTGGGCTTGTGAAGCAGGACAACCTCGTTGGTCATCGAAAAACAGCGCAGGACGTGGGTCTCGACTTCGTCGCCGAACGGACTGGTTCCGCCGCGGACGACCCCTTCAAATCGGACGTCCGAGCGCTTTTCGGGGAGGCCTGGCGCTCCCCATCCCTCGAGCCCGGCACCGACCCACGGGCCGATGTACAGGTGGTGAAAGAGGTTGGGTGCAAGAACCCAGCGCGGGTGGCCCAGGTGCTCGATGACCGAGGGCGCAACGCCGATCGGCGAGTGGACCAGCAGGCCCTCTTGGAGCTGCAGCACCGTCATGCGGGCACCGAGCTCGAGGCCGAGGAAACGCTGGGCGGCATCCACGACGTGGACGCCCGGGGCGAGCGTGTTGAGGCTGCGCATGATGGGTGGCGGGGACCGCCGGGTCGGAGTTTACCGCTCCGTGTGATTTGGCAAGCGAGGACGGGGACGGGACGTAACCGACGCCTTCGCGGGGGAGTACCTTTGCCGAGGCAATCGACATGACGAATACGAAGCGAATCGCCCTTGTGGTCGGGGTTGGCCCCGGTCTCGGAACCGCAACCGCCCGCCGCCTTCACGCCGATGGCTACCGGGTCGCGGTGGCGTCCCGAAACGCAGAGCGCCTTGGGGGCCTCGCCGAGGAACTCAGCGGGCTTGCGGTCTCCATCGATGCGACGGACCCAGCTTCGGTCGAGGCTGGGGTGGGCGCGGTCGAGGAGGCCATGGGTCCGATCCACACCGTGGTCTGGAACGTGGGCGGCGGCGTGTTCGGAACTTTGCAGACGGTGGACACCGACGGTCTGGACCTGGCCCTGGGAACCAACACCCGAGGGTTGTTCGTCTTGGCCAAGCGACTCCTGCCCCAGATGGCGGAGCGCGGGGACGGTGCGTTGATCGTCACGGGCGCGACCGCGTCACTGCGCGGCAAGCCGTTTACCACCGCGTTTGCGGCGGGTAAGGCGGCCCAGCGCTCCTTGGCCCAGTCGTTGTCCCGAGAGTGGGGCCCCAAGGGGATTCACGTCGCGCTGATCATCGTCGACGGGATGGTCGACCTACCCAAGACGCGCGCCAGCATGCCCGATCGCGCGGCGGAGACGTTTCTGTCTCCGGACGGATTCGCCGACACCGTTTCGTTCTTGCTCCGTCAGCCCCGCAGCGCGTGGACGTTCGAGCTCGACCTGCGACCGCACGTCGAAGCGTGGTAGCGGGCTCGTGCCTGCACTGGGCGACACGCTCGTCGCCTCGAAAGTTCGCGTGAGCGAGGCTCAGGCCATGTTGGCCAGCGACGCTTTGCCGTGCCGGAGCTCGCCAAGGTCGGGACGATCGGTGCGGTCCCCAATGCACCCGCGAAGCACGTCGAGGTAGCTGTTCGAGCACGCGTTGGGGTGGTCCTTGTAGAAACCACGCGCTTCGAGAAGTGCGTGGACCTTGGGAAGGTTGTAGCCGGGCACGCTCGGGAAGAAGTGGTGCTCGCAGTGGTAGTTGACGTAGTTGGGGGACACCAACGCTCGAGCGATCCAGCCGGCCTTGGTGGTGCGGGCGTGCAGACGGGCGTCCTTGTTCAGCAGGTCGGGGACGTTTCCGTGCTCACCCATCACCCGAAGCCGAAGGCAAACCGGCACCACAAAGATGAAGCCTGCCCACCAGGCCGCGTAGGCCCAGGGCATGTCGAGCAGAACCAAGCCGCCGAACATCACCGTGTGGGCGACCAAGGGCGCCAGCCGGGCGTGGCGGATGGTCATCCCGATGAGATACAGGCCGTCGCGAATCCCGGTCCGTCCGCTGAGGTCGCGGATCAGCTTGCGACGCATGCTTGCGCGCTCCACCGGATAGGCGTGGACGAAGGGCAGATCGGGGTCATCGATCGTGCCCGCGTGCCGATGGTGGGCCAGATGGCCGTCGCGATAGGTGTCGAAGTCGATCAGGGTCGGGCCACAGAACAACCACCTCCCCAGGACGCGATTGAGCACATGGGTCCGGAACAGCGCGTTGTGGGCGGCATCGTGGATGAGGATGCCCAGCCCGACGTACCGCCCCGCCAAGACGACGGCCGAAACGATGAAGCTCAGGGGGTTGGGCCACAAACCAAACAGCGCGAAGGCACCTGCGATGACGCCGAAGTTTGCAAGCACCTGGAGTCCAGCCCGAAGGTCGGAGGTCTCCGTCAACGAGGCTGTTTCCTCGCGGGAGAGAAAGTCCCGGACGCGAGCGCGGTCCTTGGCGTGAACTGACATCAGCAATAAATGTCGTACGGTGTTACTCTGGTGTCAAGTCGAGGCGACCCCATGGCCGATTCGAAGGACGCTTTCACGACCCGTATGGCGAGCCCGGTGACCGCCAAGCAGGCCATTTTGTCCGCGTTGACGGCGACCGGGACGCCACTGAGTACGGCTCAGCTTCGGTTGTGCGGTGCACTGTTCGAGGTGGAAGGGGCCGCGGTGCGGGTGGCGCTGGGCAGGCTCGTCGACAAGGGAGACGTTGTGCCGCAGGGGGACGGTTTCTACGAGATCGGTCCCAAAGGGCAGGCGATCGCCGAAGCGATTCAACGCTGGCGCGAGCTGCCTCGACTCAACACTCCTTGGCGTGGCGAGTGGATCGCGGTTCATACCGCACACCTGGGTCGCAGCCGGCGACCGCAGCTCCGGCGCCGACAGCGAGCCTTGTCACTGTTCGGGTTCGCGAGCGCGGCGGATGGACTGTGGGTGCGTCCGGACAACCTTCGCGTCGAGCGGGCCGAACTCGCGTCGCGCCTGCTCGAGCTCGGACTCGAGCCGGAGGCGATCATCGTCGGCGGCGCCGCGTTCATCCGAGAGCCCGCGCAGGGCCTCGCAGATCTGTGGGACTGCCAGACGATCGAGGCGGGTTATGCGGCCGCCGAGGCCGCGATGGTGGAGTGCCTCGGCGGTCTCGAACGCGCCTCGCTCGAGGAGCGGGCGCGTCGCACGGCGACCATCGGTGCCGCGGTGATCGGCATGCTGAGCTTCGATCCGCTCTTGCCCGGAGAGCTGCTCGATGCGGACCTTCGCCGGGCCGTTCATCGCCGCATGCTGGACTTCGACCGGATCGGAAAGCAGGCCCTCGCCGCCTACTGGCGGGACGCGGGATGTTCGCTGCGGGCCGCTAGGCCTTCTTCACGATCGAGCTCTTGAGCTTCATCGGGCCGAAGCCGGGAGTCTTGCAGTCGATGTCGTGGTCCCCGTCGACGAGGCGAATGTTCTTCACCTTGGTGCCGGCCTTGAGGGCGCCTGCGGCTCCCTTGATCTTCATCGTCTTGACCACGATGACGTCGTCACCATCGACGAGGATATTGCCCACAGCGTCGCGGACTCCTGCCTCCGTTTCCTGCTCGGGGGCGCCCGCGGCCGGGGACCATTCGTGGGCACACTCAGGGCAGACGAGCAGGGCGCCATCCGGGTACGTGTGCGGCGAGCCGCACTTGGGACACGGAGGCAGTTCGTCCATCGGCGTGACTGTGCCTTCAGCTATGGTTCAGATCCAGCCACTTCCGAATCGCCGCGGAAGGCTGGTAGGCGCGCATCCGCTGGAGCAGCGTTGGCGCATCGGAGGCGTCGAGCAGAAGCGTCCGGTTGTCTTCTCGCAGCAGTTGGTCCTTCACCGCACGACGCAGCCACGTCAGCAGCCCGTCGTAGTAGCCATCGACGTTGAGCAGACCCACGGGCTTGGCGTGAATTCCCAGCTGCGCCCAGGTCGTCACCTCGGCCAACTCTTCGAGCGTGCCAAAACCTCCCGGCAGGGCAACGAACGCGTCGGCGAGCTCGAACATCTTGGTCTTGCGCTCGTGCATGGAGCTGACCTCGATGAGCTCCGTGACGCCGCGATGCGCGATCTCGCGGGGGAAGAGCTGGGTTGGAATGACCCCGCGCACGGTGCCTCCTCGCGACATCACAGTGTCGGCGATGAGCCCCATCAGCCCGACCGTGCCGCCGCCGTACACGAGTTCGAGACCCTGATCGGCGAGCAGCTCCGCCAGGGCGACAGCGGCATCGGTGATCGTGGGGTTGGTTCCCGGGGAGGACGCACAGTAGACGCAGACGCGGCGAATCTCGGCCATTGCGCGGGCACATTAACGCATCCGCGCGGAGACTGTCGGCGGCCCGAGTTGAAACTCCGGCGCCCCTTGCAATGCCTCTGCAGCGCCGTATGCATGCGAGATGGCAGCCGGACACGAAACGAGCGTGCAAACGATCATGGTGGTCGATGACGAACTCATGGTTCGGCGCCTCCTGGAGCGGTTCTTGACCAACGGGGGCTACCGGGTCGTCCTGGCGGAGAGCGGGTTTGGGCTCAGCGGCAAAGTGAGAGAGGCCCGCCCCGACCTGCTGCTGCTCGACGTCAACATGCCGGGGATGCGCGGGGACACCGCGTTGGCGGTCCTCCAGCAGCTTGGCGAGCGCTTCGACGCGCTGAGCGTGCCGGTGGTGTTCCACAGCGGAATGCCGGAGCCCCAGCTCGAGCGGTTGGCACGCAAGCTCGGCGCCGTCGGCATTCTCCGCAAGCCCGCCGGGCGGGAGCAGCTGCTGCAGCTGGTTGACTCCATCCTCGACCCAGGGGGCATCTCGCTCGCCGCTCACTAGGCTAGCGAGGTCCAACGCGGACCGCGGGTCGGCGCATGCGGGCCGAACCAAAAAAAGACCCACTCGAAAGTGGGTCTTGAAGCTCCTCAGCACGGACTCGAACCGCGGACCTAGGGATTAACAGTCCCCCGCTCTAACCAACTGAGCTACTGAGGAATAGGGCGCGGTTCATACCGCCGTGGGGCCCATCTCGTCAAGCATCCGAAGCAAGTCCCTCACAATGGCCTTCCAATGGCCCCTGCGACCGATCGGACGGCTTTCGGGGCGCCGAGGTCCCGCCTGCGCAGAGTGCGAAAATCGTCGGTCTCGGTCGGCGGACTCGGAGCATCACGGCTTCGGACGCGCTCGATCGGGGCGCAACAGCAGGAGCGCCGCGATGCACACAGCGCCGAGCAGTCCGCCCGCTCCCAAGGCCCCCGGCGTGCTCCAGCCGGCCGCGCTCGAGAGCAGCCACGTCGAGACCGTGACGGCCGCGAGCAGTCGGGCACGCTCCAACGGCCACGCCCAACTGCGACCCTCGGCCAGTCCCAGGATCGCGGCGAACGTGGCGATGAGGACGGCCCCGGCGGTGCCAAGCTGCAGCGGGGACAGGCTGTGCTCGAAGAAGACGACGACTCCCATGGCGCCGCCGGCCAAGCCGAAGTGCGCCAACAGGTAGGACCGCAACCGGGGGGCCACCGCAGGCCGGTACTTCTCGTAGTGGGCGCGGTCGACTTTCGGCTCGGGTTCGGTGACGCCGTGAGGCAGCCAGGCCGGGTGCGCGACCCAGGCCCACACCCGTTCGCGAGTGGTCGAGGCGAGGCGACCCAGCGTGATGATGCGGCTGATGTGCACGAAGTTGGCCCACAGCGGGCTGTAGCTGCGCAGTGGAACGGTGGTGCCGTAGATGGGCGCCTCGACCTCGGGCTCGAACGTGCCGAACAGGCGGTCCCAGACGATCAGCACCGCGCCGTAGTTCTTGTCGAGGTACTGCTCGTTGACCCCGTGGTGCACACGGTGGTGGCTGGGCGTATTGAGCAGCCACTCCACCCAGCGGGGGCCCTTGTTGACCACCTGGGTGTGGATCCAGAACTGATAGAAGCGGTTGATGCCGTACGCCGCGAGGTACACGAGCGGAGACACGCCGAGCAGGGCCAGCGGAGCGTAGAACACGAACCAGGTGACAGGCTCGAACAGCGGCTGTCGGAGGGCGACGGCGAGGTTGTAGTCCTCGCTTTGGTGGTGGACCCCGTGGACGGCCCACAGCACGTTGACCACGTGGCTGGCCCGGTGCCACGCGTAGAACAGGAGGTCGACGCCGAGGATCCCGAGCAGCCAAGGCCACGGGCTGCTCTCGTCCCATGTCACCAGGCGCGCGTGTTCGAACAGCCAAACGTAGGCCGCCACGAAGCCGAGCTTGAGCACGAGCTCGCCGGCCTGGAACACGGTGCCGCACGCGAGATCACTGAGCGCCGTGCCGAACGCGTAGAGGTCTTGGCGCCGCTTGCGGGCGACCCAAGCCTCGAGCAGGGTGGCGCCCAAGAATATTGGGACCGCCAGCGCCGCCCAGTTGTACTCGCCGTCCATCGAATCGCCTGCGTTCAGTGTGCCGTGTGGTGCGGGTTGCCGCCACCCGCCGAGCCTGGAGCGAGCGATCTGCCTCAGGCTGCCGGGCCGTCCGCCAAACAGGCCGGTTTGGGGCCAGCCGGCACACTTCGGTCCGCGTGGCCCTGCATCGGCCGCCTTCGGGCGTCGTTGCGGTGTTGCGCCGACCCAGGCCCGAACGCAGAGACCTGTTGCGGGACCAAGGCTGGCCTCGCGAAAGCAGACCATGGGCGACGACGTCATCCGGCCTCTCCGTAGCGACTCCACTCGTGCCGTAGCGCAGCCCCCCGAGGGCGGCGGCGGCACGACAGAAAAGGCTGGCTTGGCCACGCTGCTTAGCAGCTGGCTGGGCCTGCTGCGACGCTACAGATGGGTGGCGGTGGGTGCAGGTGTGCTCACCTTTGCGCCGTTCATCTTGTTCGGTTTTTTCGCGCTTCCCTCGTACTCGAGCGCTGGGGTCGTGCAGGTGTCCAACGAGGGCAGCAGCGCGATGCCGATGCTCGACTTCATGGGCGAGCTTGGCGGCTCCCAGGTCGATACCGAAGTGGAGATCCTCCGCCGGCGCGAAGCCGTGGTCGAGACCTTTACCTCGCTCGGGCTGCACGTCATCGATCCGAAGCGACCCTGGATGGTGACGCCTCAGTGGGATGTCGCAACCGGCAAACAAAGTCCTACGCCCCAATGGCTGGTCTCGCTGCGCGCGTCGATGGCGTTCGCTCAGCTGGCGCCCGAGCGCTTCGAAGGCGTCACCGTTCGTATCGAAGCGACCGACGAGTCCACGGTGGCCTGCCAGTCGAGGCTTTGCTGCAGATACCGCCGCATGAGGTCGTTGACGACGGCCTGCGCGACGAAGCGGTCCGCGTGTAGGAAACGCACCGCCACGAGATCCGTCGCGTGGTCGCGATTGCCAACCGGTGCCACGGACAGCTGCGGCAGCAGGCGGTCGAGCAGCTCGCCCTCGGTTTCCACATAGACGGTGTTGGCCACGCCGATCTCCCCCGGGAGCGTGGCGAACGAAAGCGCCAGGCCCTCGGTCTCAAGCGTGTCGCCGCCCGCGAGGGTGAACTCCACGGCGGGCTCGCCTACTGCCAGGGCCACCGTGGACT
>CAYGTG010000242.1:0-3985 GCA_964352485.1 uncultured Nannocystaceae bacterium
TGGCCCCGAACTGAATCTGACGAGCGCAACAGGGCGAGCGTTTGGGGTGAAGCGAAGGGGGCTACGCCCCCGCAGCGCGAGGGGCCTTTTCGAAAGGCCCCGAACAGAAACAGACGAGCACTAGTGCACGCGGCGGTAGACGCCGCAGACCTTGCCCAAGATGTCGATGGCGCGAAACTCGGCGCGATCGACGTAGATGGGAGACATGGTCTCGTTGGCGGGCTGGAGGCGGACGCGGTCCCCTTCGGGATAGAAGCGCTTGCAGGTCGCTTCGCCGTCGACCATCACAACGACGATCTCGCCGGTCTCTGCGGTGCTCTGCTTTCGCACGAAGATGTAGTCACCGTCGAAGATGCCGTCTTCGATCATGGACTCGCCGCGAACGACGAGACCGAAGACTTCTCGCTGCGTGACCGCGCCGAGGAAGTGTCGATCGACGACAACCTTGTCGATGATGTTCTCCTCGGCGAGGATCGGCTCACCCGCCGCAACGCGGCCGACGATGTTGATCTCGAGCGAGTCGTCTCGCTTTTCTTTGGCGTTGTTGCCGTAGTCGATCGGACGAAGCGCGCGGCTCTTGAGTTCCTCGCGGAGGAGGTAGCCTTTGCGCTCGAGTGCCTTCAGGTGGTCGTTGACGCCGTTGGTTGAACGGATGCCCATGTGTTCACCGATCTCACGAAGGGTGGGTGGGTATCCTCGGACATCGAGACACTCGGCGATGTAGTCAAGCGCTTGGCGCTGACGGTCGGTGAGCATGGGCCGCATTGAGCGATCTCCGGAGTTGAGGGGCGGGGTCGATGTGCTGGACAATGTGGAGCCGCGCATGATGCGCCTTCCTGCTGAACGTGTGTACTGTAAATCGAGATCGACGTCAAGCGTAGCGAGCGATCTCGTGACGATTCGGGCGAGTGGCGCCGAGATCTCGGCACCCGCTGATGAGATCTCCCAGACTGACGATTTGTCCAAGAAACACGCATAAAGTGTGTGCGGGTGTCCCGTGCTCATCCCGTCAGGCGCGTCGAATCACGCGGATGCGGGCCTGGAGCCGCATCCGTGTCAAAGTTGACGGGCTCATGCCTGCCCTGTTGATACGCGCCATCGTCACCGGCTTCGGCTACAAAATTGGAGCCGAGCTCGGCCGTTTCGTTGCCGAGAAGGTCGGTCTGGCCAAGAAACCCGAAGAGAAGAAGGCGGCCGAAGAGGACAGCGGCTTCCCCACGGGCCTGGCCGATGGCCCCGACCCCGACCCAGACCCAGAACAGGGCGAGGGTGAGGGCGAGGACGGGCAGCAGCGCGTCGAGCCCGAAGAGAACGCGGCTTAGGGCGCGTCCTCTTCGTCCGCAGCGCCTGCCTCGGTGTGGTGCGCTGCGTCGTCGCTGGAGGTCTTCACGTTTGCCTCACTCTTGGTGATCTCCGGCTGCGTGCGTCCGTTCTCATCCCGCGAGAACTTGACGGTCATCGCAACGTCGACCTGAAGACCGGCGACGATTTGCTGGGCAAGGTCCGCGATGTCCATTTTGTCGAGGAAGTTGCGAACCTCGGCTCCTACGATGCGCGTGATCTCGTTCTTGGTGGTGGACGTGACCCCACTGACCAAGCCCTGACCGCGCCGAAGCGCGGACTCGGGGTCGAGGAAACCTGAGAGCTGGTCGCCGAACCGTTTGAAGCGGTTGCGGTCTTCGCGGTCTGCGTCGTCGTTCATGACCTGGCGCAACCGTAGTCCGGGCAGAGCCGGGCCGCACGATGCATTTTCCCAACAGCGCATCCCCCGCGAAACGCGCCGGGTCTCTTCCCTTCAACTTTCGGAATGTGGTAGCCAGCCGCCCGCGTCTTTGGGAGGCCCCCCTCACCCTTGCGGGTTTTTGGTGAAGCCACCCCTCCGACAGGTAGTGTCCTGTCATCGCAGCACCTACACTCCCGTCGGAGCTGCCACGTCACCGCCAACCCGCCCGAAGAACCCATGACCGCCATTTACCCCGGAAACCTCTGCGCCGCGTTCATCACTGTCGGACTTCTGGTTGGCACGCTCCGCTTCACGCGGGGACTGACCTAGCCGGGCCGGCTGGCGAGCCTGTGCCGTCATCAGGGTCCGTTGTCGGGCCGCTGAGGACAGCATTGGAGTCGTCAGCCAACCTCGACCGCGGGCAGCACGGGGCCGCGCCTCACCAGGGGGTCGGCCCAGAGGCCCGCTCCAAGCCACGCGGTTCGGGACCGGAGCTCTCTTCGCGACCACGCACCCGCGATTCGCGAAGGGGTCACGATTCACGTTCGGGCCTCCCGCGATTCGCGACGGAGGTCGCGAATCGCTCGTGGTAAGAGTTCGCGGCCCCGATGGCAGAGCGCCCCTCAAAAGCGGCCGAACCGCGCGTTTTCCTCCCCGGACCCACGCAGCCGTTCGCCTCCGCCCTGGCCGGGCTTTCGCTGCAGGAAGTGCATGAGATTCGCCTGCTGCTGCGGGGTGATTCTGTCGTCGACTGGCATCGGCTCGGTCTGCGCGACGAAGTCGATGTCACCCGCCTGCTGAAGGTCAACGGCATCGACCCCAGCGTGCCTGCCGATCGCGAGCGCACCGAAGACGTCCGCGCCCGCTCGTTCACCTACATTCGCGAAATGCTGGGCCTGCGGCTGAGCGAGACCGTCGGTATCGAAGCCAGCATCGAGGAGGTGTTCTTGATGGCCTCGACCCGAGGCAAGCACCGCCGCGACGCCTGCACGCTGCTCAAGGTGATGCACATCATCTACCACCTCGATGCGCGCGAGCTCCGACTGCTGCTCCCCATCGCCGACAACGCGCTGTACGCCCACGTCGAGCAGAGCGTCGTCACGCTGTTCGACGAGTTGGTCTCGGCAGGTGTCCCGGTCAAGGAGTTCGCGTGGTCTCGGAAAACGCAGAACTCGTTGATCACGAAGCTGCTGGTCAAGCGCGAGTCCAGCGCCGCGCAGGTCTTCGATCGCCTCCGGTTCCGGGTGGTCGTCGATCGACCACGCGACATCATCCCGACGCTGCACGTGATGCTGCAGCGCTTCATTCCGTTCAACTTCGTGGTCCCCGGCCAAACGGTCAACACCCTGGTCGACGCGGTCTCCATCGAACGCAAGGTCGGGCGGGCGCGAGACTTCTCGGCGCTGCCCACCGTCGCATTGACCGGCCTGGCCAACGAGTTTTCCGGACGCGGCTACCAGATCCTCAACTTCGTGGCCGACCTCCCGGTCCGCGTCGACGACCTCTACGACGAACTGCCCGAAGGCAAGGGCAACGTCGTGTTCGTGCTCGCGGAGTTCCAGGTCGTCGACCTCGCCCGTCGGGACGCCAACGAAGAGGGAGAGAACTCGCACGGCAACTACAAGCGGCGGCAGTACCAGCGCGTGCGTGAGCGACTGCTGCGCGAGCCCAAGCGCGAGAGCTGAGGGCCGACGTTTCGGATCAGACACCCGTGGGTTCGCGTCAACCGGCGGTCACCCTTCGTCGGGAGGTGACTCCGGTTCCGCAACCACCAGCGTCCACTGTAGAGCAGCCGCATGCGGAAGGCACATGCCGTCGTCTTCGCAGGTTACGTATCGCAGAACGCCGTCGATCCTGTAGGTCCCCGGTTCGCTCGGGGCGACGAACCGGGTCCTCAACCGAGGTCGTTGAGCCTGTGGATCCACGACGCTCGACCAACCGAGCCGGTTCTCGAACACCCGGACCGCCCCCGAGCGCAGTCGAAGCTCGATCGGCAAGCCCGGCTGCGGCGTCTGGAGAATCGTCGCGGACAACTCGCCGGGCTCGCCGGGGCCGACAGCGGGCAACGCCGCCGCCTGCACGTCCCCCGAGGGGGCAGGATTCGGACGGGCGAGCACGACCGCGAGGGCCATCCCGGCTGCGCCTGCAAGAGGAGACACGCAGGGATCGTATCAGGCGCCGTCTGACCAGCGACGCACGCAGTTACGACCGTGTTCTTTGCAGTAGTACAGCGCCTGGTCGGCCTTCTCGACCAGTCCAAGG
>CAYGTG010000242.1:3995-9265 GCA_964352485.1 uncultured Nannocystaceae bacterium
GTCCAAGGCGCTCCTTGCCATCGAGCGGGAACTCGGCGACCCCCATCGAGATCGTGATCTTGAAGCTGCCATGCTCGCTGGTCATGACCTGGTCGCCGATCTCTTCACGGAGCTTGTTGGCCAGCTGCTCGGCACTCTTGCCGTCGGTGTCGGGCAGGACCAACACAAACTCTTCGCCCCCGTAGCGGGCCACGGTGTCGACCTTGCGGGCCCGACCGGTGAAGATCGAAGAGACTCGCTTGAGCACTTGATCTCCAACGGGGTGTCCGTAGGTGTCGTTGATGCTCTTGAAGTGATCGATGTCGGTGAGCACGACCGAGTACTTCTGTCCCGTGCGCTCCGCCAGGTCGTGAAGCTGTGCGAGCCGCTCCTGAAACGCGCGGTGGTTGGTCAGGCCGGTCAGTCCGTCCGTCGTCGCCCGGGTCTCCATCGACTGGTACATGCGGGCGTTTTGGAGACTGACCGCGACGTGATGGCCGATGACCCGGAGCATTTCACGGGTCGCCGTGGGGAACACCCCGCCGCGCTTTGCAACCAGCGTGATCGCGCCCAGCACCTGCTCGCCTCGAAGCAGCGGCAACACGATGATGCTCTTGGCCCTGGGCAGCCGAAGCTCCTCTCCAAACACCGGCGCATCAGGATCGGCGAGGTCACCGGTGGCGGGCATGGTGTGACGGTTCTTGACCGCCATGGAGACCAACGAGCGCGCATTGGACCAACGATGGCCGTCCAGCTTGCTCGCCAAGGACGCCCACTCGCCCTCGTCTTCGCTCGCATCGACCGCCAGCGTATCGTGTTCTCCGCCGGGTCCGAGCACGCTGATGACGGCGAGGTCGTAGCTTGCGATGGCCCGGATTGCGCAGAACGTCTTCTCGTAGACCTGTCCGAGCGTCAGCGCCTCGGACAGCATTTCCGAGGCTCGGTAGAACTGTTCCTGCTCGTACTTGCTGCGCTCCACCGCGGCAAACACCCGCTCGTGCTCGATGACGCGACGAATGTGGTTCGCCGCCCGGTTGAGCACCGCCGCGTCCTCGTCCGAGAACGGTTGGTCATCAATCCGGTCCGCGCACAAGATGCCCCGCAGGCTAGCCCCGTCGAGCAGCGGCACGGCACACAGGTCCGTGACCGGCTCCGGTCCTTGATAGTACGGGGGGAGCCGCTTCCCCTTGAGGGTGTGCAGGCGAACCTCCTTGGGGTCGGCGATGAGCGAGGTCAACAGACCGGGCCCGGACAACACGCGTTCCTCGGCCGCGTATTCGCTCTGCGTCGCAATCTCCTTGACGACCAGCGTGGGCGGATTGCGAGCGCTGATCTTGCCGCTGCCGTTTTGTTCGCACCACAGCAGGACACACGTCCGCAGCCGCATGGAGGTGCGCAGCAGCTCCAGCGTATGAAAGAGCTGCTCGTGGATTCCTTCGACTGCCGCGTGGGCCATCCGCAGTTCTTCCTCCTCCCGCGACCGCGCCCGGCTCTCCGGCGGCAGCGAGGATCCGATCAGCCGAAAGTCACGCGCCTCCTGTCGCATCTGCGCCAGCGATGCCTCGACCTCGGTGACGTGCGTCTTTCGCAGACGGCGGACGAGCGAGGAGAGCACCAGCATGTTGCCAGCGGCGAAGAATCCGAGGAACGTGAGGTGGTAGGCGGTCAGGGTCCATGCGCCCTCGAACCCGGCATTGCGCCCCAGCGCGAGCTCCAGCGCCACCGTGGAGCCGAGCAGCCCGACTGCCACGATGCGATGTCGGTGGACGACCAACAGGAACGAGACCACCGCATACGCCAGCGGGTAGAGGAACGAGCGCGCGCCACCGGTCGCGGCGAGCAGAACGAAGACGCCCGTCACCAGCAGCATTCCCAGCTCCAGCTCGGCCGCTGCAGATCGCTCCGCGCTCACGCGCGGCCCCGAGACCTCGCGCATCACGGACCAGACGAGCGCGACGGTCAGCAGAGCGACCACGGACACCTGAGGGAGTCCGGCCTGCCACAGCGTCGCCCCGCTCAAGGCACCGGTCCACAACATGGGCCACACGAGCAACAAGACCAGCACCGGCCAGCGACCGCTGACCTGACGCCGGAGGCCGTAGAGACTGCGGGCAAAGGCGCTCATCGGGAGCCCTCCGACTGCCCATACTCGACCTCAAACACGACTTCGCCGGGAAGCACCAGGTTCAAATCCTCGCGCGCGATGCGGGCAACCTCGGCCTTGTCCCCCTTGAGGGCTGAGATTTCAGCCCGGAGCAGCTCGATCTCGCCAGCCAGACCCGCGTTGGTCTCCAGCAGGTCCGCTTTCTCCTCAGAGACCCGCGTCAGGTCGTCGTTGTCGGACGCCGCCTCAAACTGCTGCGGAGCGATGGCCACCACGCCGGCGACCAACAATGCGAGCAGGATACGATTGAGCCAATGCATGGGACCGGGGGAGCGCCGAGCGCAGGCGTCCCGCGGCCAAGCTACGCATCTGGACCGTGCCCGCCAAAAAACTGGACCCCGCGGGCCCGCTCTGGCAGGGGCCTCATTTGCGCAGTCACCCGGCAACGGCGCAGCGCGAGCGCGAATGTGGGCCTCATGACGTCGTTACGAGGGCCCTACCCCGTTTTCCGCGACGCTGAGGCTTGGAGCTGCGGCCGAACCTGAACGCGAGGGCCGACGGTCCCCGACGCGGTCGTATCGGCTCGGCGCGCCATCGGCGCGATCATCGCGGGGTTGGGGTCAGCGCGGCGATGCCCTCACCGCCGGGTCACCACGATGCGGTCCAGAGCGTCTCCGGCTGCAAACGAGCTCTCCTGGGTGACCGTCCACGGGTTGCTCCGGGCCAGCTGGAGGTAGAGCTCGTGGTCGAGCTGGGCACCGCGCTGCCAGCGAACGCCGTGTGCGAGTTGCATGATCCCGACCCCGGCGCCGACGAAGATGCCGCCGGGGCCCCGCGCCGCGTTGGCCGAGAACAGGCGCGAGAACACCGACTCGCACGTTCCTGGGCTCGTCATCACAAGCCGTGTTTCGGGCTGGAACTCTTCGACCGCCCAGCGACCGAACCCTAGTGCGCGCGCGAGCGCAGCACAGCCGATGACAACCTCCAGCGGATCCCCGCCGCGCGACCCCACGAGGCCTTCCCAGTCTTCGGACGCGAGGACGCCGCCAAAGGTATGAAATGCGCAGGCGGCCCCGGCCTCCCGCAGAAGTGCCCGAAACGCCTCCACACCGCCGGGTTTTTCCTCGGCAAGGATCTCGAGGACATCGCTTGCAGCGTGGTTGTAGTAGTCGGCCAGGTGCGCGGTGACCAGAACGCCGAAGGCTTCGATCACGCCACGGTCGTCGCCGGCGAGCCCCCAAAGTCGCTCCCGAAGCGCCGGAACGATCGGCGCGATTTGGTCCTCGTACCTGCCGTCTCGGGAGGGCGGCAGGACCTCCTTCGCGGATGCGGGGTCGACTCCCAGCGCCAAGATCGGATCCCTCTGCGCGCCTGCGCCCGAGACCCGGATGCTGCATCCAGCGCTCCCGTCGACAATGCACCGGTCCTCGGCCGCGCGCCGAGACCCAGGATCGAGGTTGTACGCGACCTCGGTCGCGGCCGCGCTGAAACCGGTGGCGAAGGCATCGGCGGGGTCGCAGCGTGACAGGCGGCCTCCGTATTTCTTGCTCCACCCGAAACCGTAGTGGAGCTGCTCACCACGAACCAGTCCTCCGCTTCGGCCAACCGCAAGGTGAAGCTTGCCGTGCCCCATCGCCCCAAACACGGTCGCCGCCAGCCGCAGTCGCTCCACCGGGGTCGCTGCGCCGACCTCGTCGACCAAGCCGCGCAAGAACTTGTAGCTGGCCTTGTGCGAGGCACGGGTCCGGACTCGTCGGCCGATCTGTTGGCCAAGCGCGTCGTCCATCGTCTGGTCCCACAGCAGGTTGAAGTGATGACCGTGCAACACCACCGAACTCCCGGCGAGGAAGTCGAACTGATGCTCGGGAAGGTGAAGCCGAGCCGAATCGATCGAGGGTGTCATCGCCCGCGCCTTCGTCAAAGAGGGAGTTGTTCGACACCAAGGATTCGGCGCACCGATGCGGTCACCTGATCGAACTCCTCCCCCGAGAGGCGTTCGGGGGTCTTGAGCAGAGACAGCGGTAACCCCGTTTGCAAGGACACTCGCAGCAGGGCCGCATGCGGGTCTGGAGCGTTGTCATCGAGGTAGTGCAGCAGCTTTTCTGCCCCCGTGGTTCCAGCCGCGGGCAGCTCGGCAGCGCTGGGTGCCACAGTGGCGGGCGGCAGCGCAGGCCCCGAGGCGTCGACGGCCGGCGCCGATACCTTGGCGGGGGACACAGCCGGCATGGCGCGGACCGTGGCCGAGTGCGCGGCGGGAAGATGCGCGCCGAGTTGGTCGACCACGTTGGTGAGGTGCATGCGGGCCAAACCGAGCGAGATTTCGGCGTCAAAGAAGAACACCACCAGGGCGGCCGCGGACACCGAGCGAACGAGCACGGTGACCCCGGGCCATTCCAGGGTGGTGAGCGTGGCGGGCTCGGACGAGCCCACGATGTCGGTTTGCGCCCGCGCCAGTCCAGCGATGGCGCGCGCAATGACATCGGACTCGACGCTCATAACACCCCTACAGAACTCGCGGTGCAGCGCACCGCTGCTGGCCTCGATGATGAAGCAAGCGCGCAGCGGCTCGATGGTGCGAACCAGCGCCGCGAATTCGGGATTCGTCATGGTCACGTCTCAGTCAGCGAAGCGCGTCACGCAGAGCGGGGGAGAGCGTGCAGAGGGCTTCGGGTGTCGGCTGGACGGTCCCCGACAGAGCGAGATACGTCCGGCCGTGACGCGTCAGGTCCCACGCGATCACATGCGTTCGCTCCGAGGCCACCATCGTGATGGAGCCCGCATCCGCACCCCCCACATCCGCGGGCACGGAGCGTGCGCACAACTCGACCGCGGCGGCCGCGTCGTTCACCGCATTCGCGCCCGCGTTGAGCGACGCGACGACAATGCCCTCCGAGTCCGCGACGTAGGCGCGGGCCAACCCGGTCACCTTGCACGCCCAGACCAGGAGCTGCTCGAGCCGGGACTCCAGGCTGCCGGGGATGGGGGCAAAAGGGTCGACGACCGACGCCCGGACCGGCGGTGGAGAACCTCGCAGCTCCAGGTCGGGATTCGGCAGGCTCGGGCGGGTCGCGCGGCGAACGGATGCGAGCGGTCGCGACGGTGCCGCGGCTCGCGTGAGCGCGGGCTGGGCCTCGGGCTCCGGTGGCCGCACGCGCTCCCGCCTCGAGGCCGCGGGGCTCCGCGGGGG
>CAYGTG010000243.1:0-5294 GCA_964352485.1 uncultured Nannocystaceae bacterium
CATCCGATGCATTGGCCAGAGGCAAAACGCCGGCGGCCACCGCCGCTGCGGCACAAAGCCGCAGAGCGCGGGGGTTCACCGGTCGACTCCTCGAGTCATCGGCAAGATAGACGACCCAGCAGCCGAAATGTTCGCGCCCGGCTCAGTCCTCGCCCGCGGCCACATCCTCGACCTCCAGCGCCTCGAGCACCTCGGGGTACACCGCATCGGCGAAGTACTGGCTTCCGGCCATCGTGAAGTGAATCCTGTCGTCGGCCCGGATGGCCTTTTTCTTCTTCTTGGAGCCGACCTCAGCGTGGGTGAGCATGCCGCCGTCCTCATTGGAGACAAACGGGGCGGTCTCGACGTAGGAAGCGGACTCGTGGGCTTCGACCGCGGCCTTCTGCACGCCGCGGATCGTGACGAGCTTCTTCTCCAGGCTGCGAAGGCCCATCGTCGGCATGCCGAGCCACACGATGTCGCGGTCGGGTGCGGACACCTGCGCGAGGAAGCTGTCCATCCGTTCCCGGTAACTGGCTTCCCAGTTTTCATGCTGCCACGTGACGCGCCGGCCGGCCTTCTTGTTCCGGTGGGTCAGGTCCTGCCCATCGTTGCCGCCCATCAAGACGACCACGAGGTCCGGCTTGCGAAGCTCGACCTGACGCTTCGCCTCGGCCATCCAGTCGAAGAAGTCGGGTCGCGCCAGCCCCGAAGCCGACTTCCCCTTGCGGTAGCAGGTCACCTGCGGGTGCGCGTCGAGGCTCTTTTCCAGCAGCGCCCCAAACCCGGTCGCGATCAGGCTGTCTCCGAGGATCAGAACCTTGTAGGTGGGAAGCTCGGCCGGCTCCTCTTCGGGCGCCGGCTCCGGAGCAGCTTCAGGCTCGGGGTCAGGCTCGGCCTTGGCCAAGCTGGACGCATCGACAGCAGCGTTGGCGAGGGTTGGCTCTTCGGCTGGCGCGGCGGCTTCCGGCTCGGGTTCCGGCTCAGCAGGCGCAGGGGCCTCGGCCACGGTGGCATCGGAACCCCCGGCAGCGGGGGTCGAACTCTTGTCGCATCCGGTCGCGCACAGGGCGAGGAGGAGGAGGGGCGTGACCGCAGAGGCTCGGGTCATGATTGCAACGCTATCCCGGTTAAAGGGCCCGCCGAAATAACGCAGAAACTCCGGAGCGGTCCACCCAACGCGGTGCCCTCGGCGGGGCCAGCGCATCGCGAGATCGCGTGGATCTCGGAAGGCGCCGGAAACGCTTGGCATTTTGGTCCGCTCCCCGGGCGATCGAGGGGTGGCAACAACCGTCGCCATGTGGAAGAATAGGGACGGCGCCCGGGAGTCTGGGCGCGTAGCTTCTCTCAACGCGTTCGGAACAACCCACACATGAGCTCTCGCGAAACTCGCTCCTCCCTTCAGCGCTGGCGTCTCGGTCGGCGTGTTGTCCTCGGCTCGATTCTCCTGGCAGGTACCGTCGCCACATCTGGCGCCGTGATGTACCGCATGGCTGCGACCCAGTGCGGCATGCAGCACCAGGTCAACCGCGCGTACACGTACAGCGGCATCGGAGTGGTCATCGAACGCGAGCAGGGACACATCGTGGTTTCCCGCGTCATCAAGGGCTCCCCAGCAGACGGCAAGATCCTTCCGGGCGCTCGGCTCCTGCGCATCGAGGGCGAGCACATGCGCTCCGTCGAGCAGTGGGCTTCGGCCATTCGAGGCGAGCCCGGCACCAGCTTCGAGCTGGAGCTGGCCTACCCGTGCGGCGGCAAGAAGCGGGTCTTCGTCACCCGCGATATAGTTCGCGTGCGGTACTAGCCGTACCTGTCCTCGTGGCTGTGTTGACGTCGGGTCACCGACGCTGAACCAGTCTCCAACGCGAACACGCCATGGGCTTCGGCCCGTGGCGTTTTGCGTTGGTTCGAACACTCGGCCTGGGGCCTGAGGCCATCGGTGAGCTCGATCAAGGGGCCAATCCCGGCAGCAGCCGAACGTCGTCGACGAACAGCGCGGCCTTCGTGGCGTCGTCGCGCAGCTCGAGCACCACCTCTCGCTCCGCCCAGTCCGCGGGCACGTCCCAACGAACCGGCGCCATCGAGAGGTGTGTCGGCGGGATCTTCAACGGGGCTCGATCGTCTCCGGCGACCAACGCCACGCCCAGCCGGCCGCGTTGTTTTCCAACCGCACCGAGCAGCAACTCGACACTGCCGCCACGGGGCAGGACAAATGGGGCGGAACGAGACAAGCCGGTCGCTTCCAGCTTCCCCCGAGTTCCGGCGCTCGAATAGTAGTGGCGCCCGCCCAACGGACCTACGGCGGGGAACGTCGAGTTGACGCTCCGGGTCGCGCGTCGACCGAACGCTGCCCCTTGCGGCGTGAACCCGTCCGCCCGACCCGACTCGAAGTCGGCCACCACCGACGCCCCGTCCGGCAGCGGGCGTGGCCCAGCCACAACGAACTGCAGCTGGTCGGCTCGGTAGCGGGTCACCATGCCAGCGTCGGACATGTAGCCAGACATCGGCCGCACCCGCTTCGAGCCGTGGAGCCGCCGGGCCAGGCTGTAGCTGCCCAGACCTCGGAGCATCCAGCGCGGCGGCTCCCCTTCGGTCCAAACCTGCGCGAACGCACCGTCGCGTAGCTCCGCGACAAGTGCCTTTTGAATGGCGACCCGATCATCGGGCAGCACGTCGGTGATCCCCATGCTCCCAACGTGGCCATCGCTCCCGGCCAGAACAGTCCACCACGGTCGTTGCAGGGCGAGAATGGGGCCGGGGCCTGCCTCGAGTTCGGCGCGCAGAGCCTCCGCTTGCGCGCGACGCTCGTCGGAGGGGACCGTTCGTCCCCACGACTGCCAAGCATAGCTGTGCTTGAGGCCGGCGAAGCCGTCGCTTTGAATCGGCTGATACTTCGGCTCGACCGCGAGGGAAAAAACCAGCTGCGCGATCACCAAGAGACAGCTCGCCTGCCCCAGCCGACCAGAGCTCGGGAGCAGAACACCGACCGCAATCGACCCCATCAGCACCCCAGGGATGAAGGCGTTGGGTTCGGCCCATTGCGTGGAGTATCCGAGCGCCGAGACGAGCAGGCCGGTACCCGCCATGATTCCCCAATAGGCGGCCCCGGCCGCGTCCTGGCTCCGCTGACGGCAGGCTTTCAGACGCGTGATCAAGGCCCCAAGACCGAGCGCAAGCGCAAGCAGCACAAAGGGGCCTGCGTGCACGAACATGCCCCAGGTCTTCTTCTCGAAGCGCTCGTCGTTGAAAGCGTGGCTCTGATGAAGCTCGTAGATGTAGTGCCACAGGCGGCCCTCGGTCAGTGCATTGCCCAAGAGCACGCCGCCGCCGTCGATGAGCGCGATGCTCAGTGCATAGGCCGGGAGCTGCCGGGGCGCGACCAGCAGGGCCCCCACTCCGCTGGCAATCACGAACGTGGCCGCGGTCTGCTTGGTCCAAAACGAAAGCGCCATGAGGACCCCGGCCAGGACCGCCTTGCGATGGCTGCCCCGAGCGTCCCGGAGCAGCACCAGGGCCCATACGCACAACGCCATCGCCAACGTATCCGGCCGCGCGAGGTCCAGCCAACGAAACGTGAACACGTAGCCGGACGCGAACAAGGCCACCGCCGCGATCCGGTGCGCCGCAGGCTTGCCGGCGAGCTCGACCGCCCTCCAGATCGCCCAGCCGATCGCGATGCACGAGATGATGCTGATCAGGCGGCCGAGGGTGTAGCTCAACCCAAACACCTTGCCGAGCGAGCCGAGCAGCACCGCGAACCCAGGCGTGTAGAGGAACGGCACTAAGTCGCGGCTTGGAGGCGGGTACAGCGGCTGCCCGTGCGCGAAGCGGTGGGCTTGGTGGAGCACGCCGCCCTCCATCCACTCGAGTTCCAGCGGGAACCCGACGCGCAACACCATCACCAGCAAGACCGCGGCGATCACCGCCACACTGGTGCCGACGAGGGCTCGGTTGATGCGGTTCATGGGGCCTCCTGGCCAAACGGCCCTACCGTGCGGTCGGCAGGGCGGCGGCAGCAGTACACGCCTGCGGGGAGCGGTTCCCCGTGGCGGTCCTCGATCTCCGGGAGGTCGATGCAGGCCCATCGATAGTTCCGCCCGTAGCCCCGTGGCTTGCGTCGCTCGGATGGCGGGCGGGGCCCTCGGTACCCGACATGGCACAACAGGTCCGGGTCCCGACTGAGGATGTAGGGCCGCGGAGCCTGCAGCTGATGGCCCGGCCGGGCGCCCTTCCCCGTGTACGGGCCGGCTTCCGGCATCGTCGCGATCACGGGATCGATCAACCCATACGCATCGATCGTCGGAAGCTTGGCCCCATACGGCACCGCCCCGGCGGCGCCCACGGTAATCCAAGTGTCCGCGGGAAGGTTGGCGTGCATCCACCGTCCCGCGGCCAACCCCACCTTGGCAAAGCGATCCATCGCGACGGTGCCCTCCCACTTGCCATCGATCCATTTGCCGCCTTGGGCGACGTCATCCGCGTGCCTCTGCCTCGCTTCCCGACCCAACCACGCTGAGCTCACAACCACCACCGCCAGAGCTCCCCAGCGAACCCGGCGCCCCAGCTTCGGCTCCGCCCAGTCCACAGCGTCCGCAAGCAACCATCCCGCCAGCACAGCGAGCGCAACGGTGGCGACCACGTAGAAGCGCGAGTACGCCATGAAGTCTCCCCCAACCGCGTACCCGTAGCCGACGACGGAGGCGATGACGAGCACCAAGCCCGTGTGGCGAGGCCGCAGCGCCAGCACCAGCGGCCCCAACCACCACAGATGAACGTGTTCGATCCAGGCCTGGACGTACGCGACGCCGTAGGTGTCTCGCAGCAGCATCCCGTGAGCCTTGATCGGCCACGTATTCGGAACCCAAGCTCCGTAGTACGCGTGCCGCCACAACAAGTGGGCGAGCAGCGGGCCGGCGAACGCGGCGGCGGCGAGCCCGACCCGGCGCCAAGGCACCTCGCCGAGCCCGACCCGGCGCTGGGCTGCGATGTTTGCGAGCAGCCAGCCGAGCCCGAATACGGCCACAGGCAGCAGCGCATCGGGCCGGGTCAAGCCGGCGAGTGCCGCCACAGCTCCAGCCGCGACCCATCGCCCGCGCGTCCACGCCAGCATCGCGCCCAGCACCACCGCGGCGGCGAAACTGGTCTCCAAACCGCTCCCGCTCCACACCATCACCTCGGGGAGCGCGACCAACACCATCGCCGGGGCGAGGTGCAGGGGCCGAAGCGGCGCGCTCCATTCCGCCCGGAGGGCCCGCAGCAGCAGCACCGACAGCACCAGCACGGCCCCCACGGAGGCAACCGTAAGGACCGGAGCG
>CAYGTG010000243.1:5304-9262 GCA_964352485.1 uncultured Nannocystaceae bacterium
GGGCGATCCGGCGCAGCTCGACGAGAGAGGTCCGGAACCGGACCTCGTGAGGCAGGTCGGCTGAGCGCCCGTGGTACGTGACGTTCAAAATGGCCATGACTTCCCTCCGGCGCTGAGCGCGGTCTCTGTAGGGGAAGCGCACTCGAAGCTCAAGGAAGCGCGCTGGCGAGGGACTCGCCCTCCTTCCTACGGGCTGCCGCCGGGGACCTGTTGCCTCGAGCTCTCACTCGCTCCGCCCCACACGCAGCGTGAGGGCTGCGTGGCTCGCCGAAGCGGAGCGAGCCCGGTCGGCTCGACTCCGACCGCCGAGCCCAGGGCCAGCAGCACCACCCAGGAGAAGTTCGTGTAGCCCTCGACCCGCTCGGGCGGGTCCACCACGTTGAACACCGGCATCCCGTACCGCCCCAGATGTTCCGCATATCGGAACGAGATGAAGGCGTCATCACAGAGAAACGCCCACGCGCGCACCTGCATCACGAAGGCCGCGAGTACGGCCACAGCGAGCACCACGGCCAGGGGCGTGACTCGGCTGGAGGTCGGCGGCATGCTCGAGGCGTCGATGCGGCATCCTACCGCCCCGGCGGCAGCCTTGGTACAACCGGCCAACAGCGTCCCTATGAGCCGTCCCCTGAAGCTGCTGATCCAGATCCCGTGCCTCAACGAGCGCGAGCACCTGGGGGGCACGTTCGCCGACCTCCCGCGATCGATCCCCGGGGTCGGCAGCATCGAGGTGTTGATCATCGACGACGGCAGCACGGATGGCACCGCTGCCCTGGCCCGCGAGCTTGGCGTGCATCACATCGTCTCGTTCCCGCGGAATCAGGGTCTGGCTGCGGCACACATGGCCGGTATCGATGCTTGCATCCGCCTGGGCGCCGACGTGATCGTCAATACCGACGCTGACAACCAGTACAAAGGCTCGGACATCCCGCGGCTGGTCGCGCCGCTCGTCGAGGGCAGCGCCGATGTCGTGATCGGCGATCGGCAGACCGACACCATCGAGCACTTTTCCTTCCTGAAAAAAGTGCTGCAGCGCTGGGGCTCCCAGGTTGTCCGCCGAGCATCGGGGACCGAGGTCGCCGACTCGACCAGCGGGTTCCGAGCCTTCAACCGGCACGCGGCCTACCACATCTTCGTCCACAACCGATTCACGTACACGCTCGAGACGATCATTCAAGCAGGACAAGCCGGGCTCGTGATCGGGAACGTCCCGATCACGACCAACCCCAAGACGCGAGAGTCGAGGCTTTTTGGATCGATCCCGGAGTATCTGCGGCGCAACGGCGCGGTGATCCTGCGGGCCTACAACATGTACTGGCCGGTGCAAACGTTTGGCTTCGTCGCACTGGTGCTGCTGCTCATCGGCCTCTCGCTGGGCGGACGCTTCACCTACTTCTATCTGCAAAACCCCGACTACAGCGGTCACATCCAGTCCCTGCTCGTCGGCGTCGGTGCGCTCATCCTCGCGTTCCTCGTTGGCCTCATGGCGCTGCTGGGCGACCTGCTCGCCAGCAACCGCCGCCTCACCGAAGAGTTGCTGCACCGGGTTCGTCGCTTGGACGCTCGGGTGGCGCGAGATGGCCACGGGGTCGAAGGCGTAGAGTCCACCGAGGCCAAGCCGTGGCACGCGGAGGACCCGGCATGACCGCGGACAACGTCGTGGGCAACCACTACGACAAATACGGCACGAGCAACCCAATTGCGCGGGCGTTGATGTCTGGGTTCATGGGTGGGGCCACGTCGCTCTACCGGTTGGCCGCGGCGGACACCGTGCTCGAGGTCGGGTGCGGTGAAGGGCATCTCGCGCGCGCCCTGCTGGCCAGCGCAGCCAAGCCGTCGCGGTTCGAGATCACCGACCTCCACATCGGCCGCGTCCCCGCCGAGCTGCCCGCGCCGCTGCAACCCAGGCAGGCCGACGTCTACAAGCTTCCCTACCCGGACGCGTCGTTCGACCTCGTGGTCTGCTGTGAGGTCCTCGAACACCTCGAGGACCCCGAAGCCGGGCTTGCCGAGGTCACGCGGGTCGCCAAGCACCGCGTCTTGCTTTCCACCCCGTGGGAACCCCTCTGGCGCGTGATGAACATGGCACGCGGCAAGTACTTCTCCGAGCTCGGCAACACGCCAGGCCACATTCAACACTTCTCCCGGCGCGGGCTCGAAGCGCTCGCACGTCGGCACCTGTCGATTCTCCAGCGGCGCTCCCCGCTGCCGTGGACGATGCTGCTCGGTGCCCCTGCCCGCTGACACCATGCGCGCGTGGGTCACCCACCTCACGAAGTGGAGTCCCACGCTGCTCGTCACCGCCCTCGGACTGGCGCTTCTGTGGCCGATCCCGCTGGGGCAGATGCCGCTGTCGGCCGACCACACCGTGCACCTGACCCGCACTTGGATGTGGGCGCAGGAGCTGGGCAGCGGCAACATCCGAGGCTGGAGCCCGGTCTGGTTCCTCGGGACGCCAGTTGGAGAGCTGTACCCGGTGCTTGGAGACGCGATCGTCATCGGCGTCCGCGTTCTGTCGCTGGGATTCCTGGACTGGTCCTCCGCCTACGCGCTGGGTTTCACGCTCGTATTCCTCACCCAGGGCTGGGTGCTGCTCCGCGCCGGACGGGTGATGGGCTGGGGTGTCCTGCCCGGGCTCGTGGCCGCGACCCTGGCGCTCATCGACGTCGGCTCCTACCGCGAAGGCGGATTCATCTACACCGTCTACTACGGCGTGTGGCCACAAGCACTGGCCACCAGCTTCACGTGGCTGGGCTTGGCCGAGCTGAGCCGGCTTCCAGATGCGAAGACCCCCGCCGAGGTGCGCCGGACCGTGGCACACGCCGGCGCCGCGATGGGAGCCGCTCTGCTCGCGCACCCGATGTCGATGGCCGTCCTCGCCCTCGCCGGTCCCACGGTGGTGTTCGTGACCGGGCTGGGTTCGACGGCACGGCTTCGAAAGTCCACCGCCCGCGGACTGATCGCCGGATCTCTGGGCGTCGCGCTCGCGCTGTGGTGGGTCGTTCCCATGCTCAGCCACCGGGCGTGGATGGCAAGCTACGGATGGCTTTGGCAACCGCTCGTCGTGTTGTTTCAGCGGGCGATGGACGGCCAGTGGGCACAGTCCATGCCGCCGCTGGCCGGCCACTGTGTCACCGCAGGCATCGTCTTGGTCGCGCTGGTCGGAAGTCGAACGGCCCGGTCCTTCGCCGTCGTAGCCCTGGGCCTGTGGCTCATGTCTGCCCGCGACATTCCGTGGGAGTTCCGCCTCGACCTGGTGAGCGAAGGGTTCACGCACCTGCAGTATCAGCGCTTCGTAACCGCGGCGAAGCCCGGCTTGTTCCTGATGGCCGGTGCGCTCGTCGGGGGGCTCGCGCACCTCGCCGGAAAGTTGTGGAGCTTGGGCGGCACCACGCCGCGAGCCCTCGGCGGTGCATCCGCGGCGCTGGTGCTCGTGACGCTCGCTGTCATCGGCGGTCAACAGCGTGAGGAGTTCGAAAAAAACCCTGTCTCGGAGATCCAGCGAACTCGAATTCCCCGGCTGCCCGAGCTCGACGACGACTACGCCGCGCTGGAGTCGTGGATGCGAAAAACCTGGAGGGCGCGCGAACGAGACTATCGGTTCGTCGTCCATGACCAGCGCAACATCCATTGGTTCATGGACCTGCCCGTCACCACCGACGGAGCGCCGATTCTCAAGCTGGGCTTCACCCCGGGGGACAACTTCGTGCACAAGCCGGAGCGAGGGCCTCGCGACCTGCTCGATCGCGCTCAGGTTCGATACGAGCTCCGTCGGGGCCAGCGAAAACGACGCGGCGAGGTTGCCCGCTTTGGCATGCTCTCGGTGGTCGAGCGCGCATCGTGGTCCACCACCGCGATCGCGGAGCTGCACGGCGAAGGAGACGTCGAGGTGCTCGAAGACGACGTGGCCAACGGTCGCGTCCGCGTGCGGATCAGCGGCACAGCAGGGCCCACCCGT
>CAYGTG010000244.1:0-9240 GCA_964352485.1 uncultured Nannocystaceae bacterium
TCCCCGAGTGGACCACCGCCATTGCCGACGCGATGGTAGACGAGACCCACAGCTATTTCGGCGCGCTGGTCTGGGACGACGTCCGCCCACTGATGGACCTGTTCGTTGCACAGGAAGCCTGGCTCACCCCAGAACTTGCCACGCACTACGGCCTGGAGCCGCAAGGTGACGGCATCCAGCGCTACGACATGAGCGATCAGCCCGAGCGCGGCGGTCTGCTGACCCAAGGCAGCATGCTCACCATCGGGGGCAACGAGAGCTCGATGGTCGCGCGCGGGCTGTTCGTATTCGAGAGCGTGCTCTGCCAGCATCCGGTGTCACCACCCCCGGGGGTCGACACCACGCCGCCGGAGATCGAACCCGGCAGCTCCCAGCGAGACATCTCTGAAGTGCGCACGACCGACGCGACCTGTGCCGGCTGCCACCTCCAGTTCGAACCGATCTCCTGGGGTCTGGGCCGCTATCTGGCAGACGGAACCTTCGCCGACGAGGACCACCTGGGCAACCCGCTTCGCGAGGACGGCTTCTTGCGCTTGCCGGGCTCGGCCGAAGAGTATTCCTACGACAACGCAGGCGAAATGATGACGCTGTTGGCCGAGGCGGACGCCACGCGCGAATGCATGGCCAGCAAGACCACGCAGTTCGCCATTGGACGCGCCCTCACCGGGGGCGACGACTGCACGATGGAACAGCTGCAAACGCGCTTTGCGAGCAGCGATGGCACCTGGCGAGACCTCGTGGTCGCCATTGCGCTCAGCCCCGGCTTCCGGTCGGTGAGGGTGGAGGAGTAGACATGCAGTATCGAAAAGTCATGCCTCGGCGCACGTTCCTGCGGGGCGCCGGCAGCGTTGCAATCGGACTCCCCTTCCTTGGGGCCATGCGGAGCAGCTCGGTTTGGGGCGGCGGGGATGAAGCGCCCGCGCGCGCGTTCAACCTCTTCTTCGGACTCGGCTGCCCCACGCCGCTGCAGGCCGAAGGGTTTGCGGGGCCTCTCGAGCCGCTCAGCGAGGTCATCGACAACCTGTTGATCGTCCGCGGCGTCGATCAGGTCCGCGGCGACATCCCCGGTGCCAACGCACACTACGACGGGGCGACCGTCTCGTTCAATGCGATCCCCTCCGAGGGCGAAGTCCAAGCCGGAGGTCCGTCGATCGACCAGGTCATCCGCCGGCAGGTCAACCCCGACGGACAGCCTCCAGGCGTGATTCCGACCCTCCTCGCCGGGACATGGTTCCGCCGCAGCCGGCCCGGTCGCTACCTGCACTCGTGGAACGAAGACGGCTCACCTGCCGACCTGCCGATCGAGCGCCCGAGCGACCTCTTCGATCGCATCTTCGGCACCGGGCTCCCGGACACAAACGACCCGGATGAGGAGAAACGGCTCCGACAGAAGCGAAGCATCCTCGACTCGGTGCTGCCGCAGTACCAACACATGATGAGCGAGGCGAGCAACCTGGGGCAGGCCTCGAGGGCTCGGATTGCCGATCACCTCGACAACATCCGGGAGCACGAGCAGCGCGTCTTCGGCGAGGGGCCCGAGTGCGAGCTCCCCCCGCAGCCCCAGCCCTCCACACTCCCGCACGAAGGTGCGGCCGACCCCGACGGGAGCGGCATCGACATCACCATCGAGGACCTCACCTCGGAGTGGCGGCTCATGTCCGACCTCTACGCGCTGGCGATCCAGTGCGACGTCGTGCGCTTTGGCGGGATGACCTACCTCGCAGCGGGCGAGCGCATCCGACTCACCGGCGACTACGTCTACCAGGGCGAGCTGCTGCACCAGTTCGACGACCAGGCGATCCACGGCACCGGCGGATCGGCAGGATGCAGCCACGAGTTCTGGCATCAGTTCAACGAGAACGCCGAGAACCTGCAGCTGCGGATGCACGTCCACCTCAAGATGCGAGAGCTGGTCTACTTCATGAAGCGGCTCGACGACCCGGCCTACGCGGATCCCAACGGGCAGTCCATCCTGCACAACGCCCTGGTCTCGATTTCAACCGAGTCCGGCGATGGCCGGCACAACGACGTCGTCCGGGAACTCAGCGGCATTTTTCACGCCTTCTCCCCCGCCGGCGGCCGATTGCGTTCCGGTGAGATCGTCGATGCCAACGCCGAAGCCCTCGACGTGTACAACACGATCGTCCAGCAAGGGTTTGGTCTCGACTACAAGATGGGTCCCGCCGACCGACCGGTGAACGTCGTCGACGCGATCCTTCCGTAGCCTCGGGCCCGGCCTCGGGTCCGGCCTCGAGCGGCCACGGGCGGTTCTACTTGGGAGCGATGCTCGCGGTGAGGGCAGCACCATCGCTGGCGACGGTCACCTCGATGGTGTACTGGCGCTCCGCGAACGCGCTGCGGATCCCCGAGAAGCGAGCCGACTCGGAGAGCACCTCAGAGAGGTTGGACATCGGCATCGTAAAGCTCCACGCCCGCGCGGTGCCTCCGATCGAGCCGGGGTATCGCGACTCGATGTCGTCCATGAGCGCGGGCACCTGCTCGAGCCCATAGACAACATCCTCCTCGAGCGGGGTCCCGGCGACCCACAACGGAAGCTCGCTCCCCGTGCCGGGCAGCTCTTCGACCGGCGCCAACTCGAGCGAATCGAGGCCGGGCAGCAAGTCGGAAGACGTGAGGAGTTGGGCCCACTGGGTGCCCGCATCGGTCAACTCGATGCGGACGTCGAGCTGCTGGCCCTGTTTCCCGAACGGCGCCTGGGCAGCGACCCGCTCGACCCTACGGTCCGGAACGTCGCGTGGGCCAGCGGGGTTCATCCCGGCCAACGCCGCTCCACTGGACAGGGCGGCATCGAAGGTCTCGAGGAGGGAGAAGTCCACCTCGAGCATGTTCCCCTTGCCCGGCGGCAGCGCGAGCTTGCGAGTCTCGGTCGGCTTGGCGAGAAGGGACCGGTAGCGGCCGATCGCCGCGTTGTCGATATAGGGGAGGACCGGTACGGCCTGCCCGCTGACGGCGGGGTACGAGAAGTGGTCCAGCACCAACATCTTGTCGAGCTCACGGACGACCAGGACCGCGAGCCCGCTGTTCTGACGAGCGACCGCCACGACGTCGTCTTCGTCCAGGAGCGCCTTGAGCAGGGCACCGTTTCCACGCCGGGGAACCGCCTGCCCCTTCACGAAGATCGACGACCCGCTATCGTGACGCTCCGCGAGCAGAGACTGCTGGCGAGCAAACCATCCGGGTCGGTCCGACTTCCCAACCAGCCTCCAGTGGACCAAGGGTGGCCGGACCGCTTCGAGCGCGGCGTACACGGGCTCGAGCGCCGCCTCGACCGCTGGAATCAGCTCCGCCACCTCACAGTTGGAGCGCGTGGGCCGGTCGACACACTGCGGCAGCAGCGGCCGAGCATCGAGCTCGGAGGCGGCCTCGCAGGCGCAGAACCCCCCGGCGGCAACCGCATCGCGTCCGGCTTTGGAGCGCGCGGAGAACAATGCCTCGACCGACGCATCGGTATCGGGTTCGGCCGGCAGCAGCATCGCGCAGGCGACGGCGTCTCGCTCGAACCCGAGGTCGTCGAGGGCCATCGGGTCCAGCACCCGCGCATACAGGCCAGTGGGAGGTGCCGGGGCCGGCAGGTCGAGCAGCACCGGTGGCATGCGATCGCGCCCGGCCGATGTGCAGCGGATGACCGCGGCCCGAGCGTCGATCCAGCCTGCGGGTCCCCCGTCCGCTCCGCACCCCATCAACAGGGCCCCGACGGCTGTGAGTGCCCCGATCCCGCGTTCGGCTCGCATCACGTGCGCAGGGTATCAGCCCGAGCGCGGCTCGGCCCGTTTCGGGGTAGGATCGGCGTCCGTGCGGATGCGAATCGCGCTGGCGCTGTCCTTGGCGCTCCCGGCCCTGCTCGCCTGGGTGGCCGCAGGGGCGGACCCCGGCTCCGTGGTGGACGCATGGTGGGTCCCTGCCTCCGCGGCCGCGGTTGCCCTGCTGTGGCTGGTGATGCTCCGGCGCTCGGTGGTCCTGCTGCTGGTCGCGGGCGGACTCTCGGCACTTGGCGCCCAGACCACCGCCAAGGCGCGCGCCATGCTCGACGTGGCCAGCGACGCCGAGACCGATGGAGCGTTTCCGTTCTACGATCTTCGCAGCGGCGGCATCCCGCAACCGATCCCGCCCTACGCCCGGGTCAGCGGCTTTGTGCGCGCGGGGTGGACGCTCGATGAGTACGCCGTGGAGCGCGGCGAACTTCCCGACCAATCCGCCGCCCCCATCGCTGTCCTCGTGCCGGTCGTCGGAACCCCGGCGCTCGTCCCCGAAAACGAAGCGTCAGACCAAGGCAACCCGATCGAAGCCGGGGTCGCCGTGGTCGTCGCTCGTGTCGCCCCCTCGGCGACGTTCGAGCGCAGCCAGCCCACCAGCCTCGACGGCAAGACCGAGCCGCTCGATCCGGAGCTCCTCGCGACCCTGGTGCAGGTGCAGGGCGACCCCGCGCAGATTCACGGGGTGCTGCTGGACACGCTCGCCGTGCCGAGCCACCAGGATGCGTGGCTCGAGTTTGGACTTGGGTTGATCGCGCTGGCGGTGGCGATGAGCTGCGGTTTCGCCGCCGCCGCGTCACGGTCCAAGGACTGAGGGGCGCCCCTGGGCAAGCTTCACGCGCTCGCGCAACAGCTCGACTCAGTCGCGCCGACGGCGAAGCCCGGCCAGCGCGAGCAGGAGTAGGCCCAACCCGCTCGGTGCCGTGCCCACGCGGCAACCACCGGAGTCTGAGCTCTGGTCTGCGCCGGCCGACGTCTCGCCGCTCTCGTCGTCGCCGCCTGGGCCCGTGCCCGGACCCGACGTCGTCCCCGGCGCGCCCGAGGTGGCGCCCTCGGAGTCGGAGTCGGAGCCGCCCCCGGTGCCGCTGGAGAGTCCGCCCGACGAGGAATCCGCGCCGCCCTCGGAGCCCCCATCCAAACCGCACCCCGGACCTCCAACGCCAAAACAAACCGTCTGCATGGCGGAGGTGTTGCCGGCGTGGTCGGTGGCCACCATCGTGACCTCGTAGGAACCGCTCGGGAGCGTCAGATCCCAAGACCAGGGCTGCCACTCATTGCGGACGTCGAGCTGCTCATCGTCCACATCGACGGCTCGAATGGTCATGGCGACGGTGGCAACCCCCCACCCTTCGTCGGAGGCCTCGGCCATGACTTGGACCTGGACCGTGCCTTCGGCGTCGAACTCCTGCTCCATCGTGGGCGAGACGATCGAGACCACGGGCGCGACATCATCGGGGGTGGCGTCGAGACCGTCCCCACAGGTCGATGCCCACTGAACCTCTTCGGGCGAGGTGCACTCTGTCGTGTACGTCCCATCACCGAGCCAGGGCGAGGTGGGAATGCCACCACACTGCGCGGTCGGGCTCCACGTGTTGCCGTCCGCGCACGGGGTGATGTCGATGCCCGAGTCCTCTTCGATCCATTCGATGGCGTTGGTGGCCAGCACGCTCCCGGCGGCGTTCATGCAGTCGGGATCCACCGGATCCGCGCCCTGAGCCCACGAGTGGATCGCCGCGACCCGCCAGGTACCATCGCCGCCCTGGGCCGGATCCAGATAAACGAACGTGGGTCCGCCGGAGTCTCCATTGCAGATGATCTCGTTGGGCGTACCGGAGATGATCTCGCCACTGTTGGTGATGTTGTTGATGCTCAGCTCGAGCATCTTCTTGCGACCGCTGTTGCCGTCTTGGTCTCGACCAAAGCCCACGTGCATGATGCGGGCCCCTTGGTAGACCGCCGAGGCTTCACACGCATTGACCACCGGGATGATCGGGACCGAGGTGACCGGTGCATCCAACAAGCAGTAGGCGTAGTCTTGCCCCTGCGCGGTGGCGCCATTCCACCCTGGCCCTTGGCGACAGGTGCTCGTCGTCACCAGCTGCTGCGCGGTCTGAGCGTTCTCCCCAAACCGCACCGCGCTGGGGACCCCATCGGTCACACAGTGCGCCGCGGTCAGGACCACCCGTGGATGGATCAAGGTACCGGTGCACGCACCTCCGCCGCTCGAGAGGTAGACGACCGAGGGCCAGCCGCAGCTGTCGACGAAGTCGCCGCCGTAGATGTGCTGCGGCTCGATGGGCTGGGCGACCGAGCCGACCATCAGAGGCGTGAGAAGCGCGATCGAGGACAGCCAGGCAGTCACGGGTAGGATATGTCAGGTTTCAAAGACCCACACAAGTAGCAGAAGGCGCAAGTGAGACACTCCGTCGCGGTGAGTGCCTTGGAGCTTCAGCCGCACCTGCAGGTCGACGGGGTGCAGGGCAGCTATCTGCTGGAACGCCCGCTGGGCGAAGGTGGGTTCAGCCACGCCTGGGCCGCGACGGCCGCAGGCGGGACGCCGGTCGTGCTCAAGCAGCTGAAGCTGGGCCGAATGGGTGACTGGAAGTCGCTGGAGCTGTTCGAGCGGGAGGCACACGTGCTGGCCTCCCTTGCCCACCCCAACATCCCGCGGCACATCGAGCTCTTCGCCCACGACGGAACGCAGGCGCACCCGGTCTCGGCGTTGGGGCAGCTGCAGAACGCATCGCTCGTCTCGGGGTACGTGCGCGGCGAAGGCCAGTCCCTCGAGGAGCACATCGCGCTGGGCCACGTGATGACCGGGCCGCAGCTGAGCGGCGTGTTGGACCAGCTGCTCGCCGTGCTGGAGTACCTGCACAGCCTGCAGCCGCCGGTGATTCACCGCGACCTCAAGCCGGCCAACGTGATCTTGGACCCGGCCGGTGTCCCGCACCTGGTCGACTTCGGGGCGATCAAGAACCACCTGCGGGAGGGCTCGACCACGGTCGGCACGTTTGGCTACTTCCCGATGGAGCAGATGATGGGGCAGTCGCAGCCGGCCAGCGACCTGTACGCCGCCGGGATGACCACGCTCGTCATCGCGACCGGGGTGCCGCCGGAGCAGATGCCCACCGATGCGAACACCGGAAAGGTCGAGATCGGGAGACTCGCGCCCGGCCTGCCTCCTGGGGTCAGGGCCGCACTCGAAGCCATGCTCGAGCCCATCGTGGGTCGGCGGGTGCAGACCGCAGCGGCAGCGCGGGCCCTGCTGCACAATCCGGGCAGCGCGCTGGCGACGCAAGCGAGCAAGGCCCTGGTCGTTCCCAACGACGTCGGCCTGCAGCGCATCGCCAACCTCTGCATCGGGGCCGCGGGCGTTGGGGCGGCGCTGCTGTACTTCGTGTTTTTTGGCAGCCTCTCGGAGACCATGCTGGTGACCATCAGCGGGCTTTGGATCGCGCCGCTCGTGTTCGGCATCGCCCTGAAGGTGTCGCTGCAGTCCGGCTCGAAGAACCCGGTGAGCACGAGCGTCGCGATCACCGGAGCCGGACTGATGGCGCTGATCGTGTTCTTCGTCGCGATCTTTCCGGCGCTCTGAGGGCCGACGATCCCATTCTCGTACTCCCCCGCGGGAAACGCTGGACCGAGCGGCCCTCCATCGCAAGCGCCACCTCGGGATCGCACAAGGACGGCGCATCTCGCGGGCCAGGACGCCATCTTCGCGTCTCGGAGACCGGAGACTGCACGGCGGTGTCGTGCGGGTGCACAACCGACTCCCGGGGCCCCCAGTGAGACCGCCGGCGACGACGCGAATGCCCGACGCCGCGGCACTGACCGACCCGGGCTCGCGCCGAAGCTGCTCGCGAGCCCTAGACTCCAAGCCCAGTGATCACGGCCCCGCTGATGTTGCTCGAGAAGTCGACGAACACCGAGTACAGCAGCGCGAGTCGGCTCGCCTCCTCGGGCGGAACCTCCTGGAAGTTCGGGGGAAAGGACAGCGTATTGACCGTCTCGGAGCTCCCGGCCGCGAACCGCCCTGCGCACAGCCACTCGCCCCGCTCGTGCGACCACACCGCAGCGATGCCCATCGCCTCGCCGCCCTTGCCACTGCGCGTGAACGGATCCGTGCCGATGCGGAACTCCTGCTTACCATCGACGCTGGGCATCGAGAGGTGCTCCAGCAAGAGCACGAGCTCCTCATCGGGGATGCCTTGCCATCCGTCTCGCGCCGGATACATGTCATCGGCGACCTGCGTCCGGGCGGCTTCGACCGCCTCGGCGTAGTCGCGGATCCCTCGCGAGCGCGCGGAGCCGTCCTCGATGCTGCTCTGACGGACGAACGAGACCGGAAGGAGCTCGCCGGGGCCTTGGCGTCGACTCGGAGTCAGCTTGGTCGACTCCTTCATCCCCGAGGTGATCAGAACCTCCATGCGCACGTAGCCGACCGCCTCGAACGGCCGCCGCACCGCCTCCTTGGGGAGCGTCATCGACTTCTCGATGTCCTGCGCGGTCACCACGCCGGCGCACGACTGCAGCGTAGGCTGGTCTCGAAGGCCCTTGAGGAACGCAGCATTCGCCGAGTCCGAAGTCTTCGTCGCGCCCGCGAGCAGCGTCTCGACCTCCTCACGCCTGCCAGGCTCGGCCAACGTCGCGCGCAGCCCCGCCTCCCGCTTCTCGCGCGCCTCCTCCTGCGACTCGCCCTGCGGTTCGTCCGAGTCACCGCAGTAGGCGGCGTTGACGAACCAGGCCACCCCAGCGATCAAGAGTGCGTAGAAGATCTTGGAGCCGACGTCATTCATGGGGAGGCCTCGGTCGGCTCGCGCACCGATCGCATCCGGCGGACGTCGCTGCCAACGTCCCGAGGGTGCACAGCGGCACAATGTGGAGGGGTGGGCTCGAATCGGCTCGGTTCTTCATACGCAGTCTGACTCGCTGACCATGAAGTCCGGCTCGGCCGGCGGCCGCTTCACGCGGCCTCGATATTTCGCCCAAAAGAGCGCCCGCGGGCGATCGGGGACCGACATGGGTCGTGGTCCTTCTTGTTGCGGTGATGGGGTGAAGTTTCGGAGCCATCTTGCCCAGCCTCGGTTCGCGTGCGAGGGTCCGGGCATGCGCACGTGGTTGTTGGCTCTCGCAGCATCACTCAGCGTCGGCTGCACGAGCCTCGCCGACGTCTCCTCGGGCCAGCTCGGCTGCTCTCCGGACGAGATCGCCGTCACCGACGACAACAGCAGCTGGGGCGCGCGTACCTGGACCGCGACCTGCAACGGGGTCGCCTATCACTGCTCCTCCCATGGTGGTGGCGAGGGCTCGACCGCTCAGGTCGCCTGCACCCCAAAGCGGGGGGCCACCGCACCGGGCAGCTCCAACGCCGCCCCGCCCGAACCGGCGGCAGCCGGCGGATGCGAGTACGACACCCAATGCAAAGGCGACCGGGTGTGCGAGGCCGGCCAGTGCGTCTCCCCTGCGC
>CAYGTG010000245.1:0-9229 GCA_964352485.1 uncultured Nannocystaceae bacterium
CGACTATGTCGTCTTGCAGTCGACCTCGTCCGACGAGCTGATGACGTGGTTGGACGACAATGGGTACCAGCAAGATCCGGACGCCGCGCCCATCCTCGACGAGTACATCGCCGAGGGCGCGCTCTTCGTTGCGTTCCGGCTGCGCCAGGGCGTCGATGTGGCCGAGATCCATCCGGTCGTGGTCCGCTACCCCGGCTCCGAGCCCTGCGTGCCGATTCGGCTCACCCGCATCGCGTCTGCGGAGGATCTGGGGCTTCGGGTGCTGTTCTACGGCGACGCGCGGGTAGTGCCGGACAACTACCGGCACGTCGAGCTCAACCCGATGATGATCGACTGGGTGCAGCTCGGCGCCAACTACACCGACGTGGTGACGATGGCCGTCGACAGTGAGGGCGCCGATGGCCACGCCTTCGTCACCGAGTACGCGGGCCCCTCGACGGCGGTGGATCCCGCGGGAATCCTGGGTGCCGCCTGGGACCCCGCTGCGTTCGAGACGCTGACGCCGTCGGAGACCCTCGACGAGCTCCAGAACCAGGGATTTGGGGGCTGCGTGGACGGGCTGTGTCAATGGGACCACGCACTGGTCCCCGGCATCCTCGCGTCTGTCCTGCCGGTGCCCGAGGGCGTCGAGGCCGGCGAGTTTTACAGCTGCCTTTCCTGCTACGACGACGTGATCGATATGGATGCCTGGGACCCTGTGGCCCTGGCTGCGGCCATCGACGAGCGCATCCTCGCCCCGGGCGAGCGGGCGGCGGAGCTCCTCGAGGCCTATCCGATGCTCACCCGGATGTTCACGACCATCTCGCCCCACGAGATGACCGAAGATCCGACGTTCTACTCCAATCCGGATCTACCCGAGGTCGACAGAAGAGCGGTGACGGCGACGTTCCACCGCGCCTGCAGTGGCGACGTCGACGTGCAGCTCGACACGTTCGAGTTCCAGACGTGGACAGGGGGTCAGCTGACTTGGCCCGAGATCCCCGACATGCCGTGGGCACGACGGGTCGAGACGATGGGACCCAGCGGGGCTCCCATCGTCGTGGTCGACCACGAAGCCGACATCGAGGCTGCCCTCGCCGCGTGGACCGGAAGTCGCGATGCGTCGCCGGGGGTGGCCCGGTCCTGCCACGACCCGGACGGCGACAGCGGCGTGGCGTCTGGCGGCGTGGACGAGGACTGGGACACCGACGGCACGGCCAGCGCCAGTGATGACGAGGCACAAGGGTGCGCTTGTACGAGCACGCCCAAGAACTCGACCCCCGGTGCCCTCGGGGCCGGACTGCTGTTTCTCCTCGGTTGGCGCCGACGCCATCGCCGGGCGTCGTCCGGGCGGGGCGAGAACCAGTCCTCGGTGAAGTGAGCGTCAACTCCGACGCTGCCTGCGTGTCGGTTCCCGACGTGGACGCTCCCCCCTGCCGGTTCGGTCTCCTGCGATGCGACCGGCCGCATCCCCAGCGGAGCGGCCGTCGTTCCGAGCCTTGACGATCTGCTGCACCCCACCCATCGCTCCATAGCGGTTCGCCTGGGTGAGCCGGACCTGCTCGCATCGTCTATGATGAACGGGTGCAGACCGCGAGGATCCCCATGGCCATCCTGCTCGCGCTTGAACTCGCGAGTACGGCGGCCTGCACCGGGATCGTCCAGCCCTGCCTGGACGTCGCCCCTATCGACGAGGGTAAACCCAGCCTCGACGTGGGCTCCGACTCCGCGCTGACACCGTGCCTGAGTCCACTCCCGGACGAGGAGCCATCCGTGGGCCCGTGCCTCGAAGTGACGCTTCCCGAGGAGCCGCCACTGAGCGCGTGCCTCATGGTTGTGCCGCCCCCGGAGGACCCCCAAGAGGAGCCCACAGTCACACCTTGTCTCGCACCCCCACGCGAGCGGCGCTCCAACGCACCGCCCCCGGTCGAGAATCCTGCAGCCCAGTCGCCGCAAGATCAAGGCGCGACTGCTCGAGCCGACGTCCTCGAGAAGCTCGCCGACTCGTTGCCCCCCGACGTCCTCGCCAAGCTCCGCAAACGCGGGGAGTGATCGGGGATCGCGAGACCACATCGGCCTACCGACGTATCATCGCCACCGATAGCAACAAGAGCGACGGTCGAGAAGGTGATCCGGCTCTCGGAGGTCTAACACCACGAGCGCCGCGCGACGCCGTCAGGTGCGGCCCCAGGCGTGCATCAGCACGTGGAATCAAACTGATCGCCTCCCGAGGGGGTGTCCTCAATTCGATTCGGGCCAGAGCATCGCGCAGGCGAACTGGACCAAGGCCAGGAAGTTGCGGCCGGTCTTTTCGTCGCGCGTCGCGATAGCCCGAAAGCGTTTGAGTCGGTGGAAGAAGCACTCGGTCCGCCGTTGGGGCCCATACTGCGCACGCGTCGTTGCGATGGAGTTCTACCAATTCTGTCGTATCGACCGGGTCACCCAACGTGCGATCCTCGTTGACGACGCGGCCGCCTGAGTAGCGAATCGTGGTCGTCGGAGGGTCGAGGAGCGTGAGCTTCTTGGACGCAAGCAGCGAATCGAGTGCTTCCTCGGCTGCGGCTCCATTCACCCGGGCGAAGCAGGCTGCCGCGCGCTCCACGACCGCGTCATCCTCTTTGACGCACTGGGCCTGGGGCGAAGCGGGATGAGGTCCCTTTCCTTCGGGAGGGGCGACGGGTTCGACCCAAGTCGGGAGCATGTCCCGACAAGTCTGCGCGGTGGGGTTCTCCGGGAGTGGATCTGGCTCGGGAGGCGTACGTACCGCGGGCGGTGACTCGTCGACGGCGGGCGGTGCCTCGACGCTCGTCGAACCGCCGTGTGCGGTCTGGGTCTGGGTTTGGGTCTGGGACGGCGGTTCTCGAGGAGTGGTCGCCTGACGCTGCCCTCGTGGATGGTCTCGGCATCCCCCGCTGCCCCGTGAGTCTTCGTCCACGAGCGCGTCGCACCGCGATCGTCTCGGCGTGCCTGCGAGAAGGATCTCGAGCTGTTCGACATTCGCGAGGTGATGGCCGAGGACGTGGTCACGCTGCAGCAAGCCGCGACCGTACGTGACGCCGCGCATCATCTGTCCAAGGGAGGCTTCCACGCGCTGCCATCCTCGACGGCGAGGCGTTGGTCGGCATCCTGACCTCGACCGATCTCGTGGCGTATCTCATCGACGACGAGTAATCGGCCTGTTCACGGCGTGGTACCGTCGTCGCGTGGAGTCGCGTCTGCGAGTGCTTCCTCTGCTGATGGCTGTGGCGTGCGGGGGGTCGTCTGGCACGCCAGCACCACAGTCCCCGAGCGTCGAGCGCGACGCAGGTGGGGCGCGGCCACCACGGAGTCCCAGTCCAGGGTTCGAGTCCATCACCCCTGCCCAAGCCTGGAGCTGCGATCTGGTGAACGCCCCGTCCAATGGGGAGCTCATCCGGGATGCTGGGGCCTTCAGCTCCGAATGCCGCCCGCCCACTCCGGTCGACTTCGAGCTGTTCGCCGTCGCGAAGCTGACCATCGGGCCCGACGAACAGGTCGACTACTTTGCGATTGGAGACGACACGCTCGAGGTCGGAATCACCTCCACTCCATACTGCGGAGGTTCGGTTCCGCCGCCGGGATACGTCCTCTTGGCCACCGTGCCCGTCCAGGTGATGAGCGTTGCCGTCGAGAGCCGCGAGGTGGGTGAATGCGCGGGTCCACCGGAGCCGTAGAGACAGCCGAGGGGGTTCCGATGGTCTCGACTTGTCGTACGCCGACCGAGACGACAAGGAGGAGCGTGACTTCAACCGTTGGCTGTATCGCCGTGCTGACGACCTCTCGGCCCTTTGGCCCTGCGGCTGAGGCCTCAGCGCTAGCGTCGCTTCCGAGGTGCATCGGGCACGACGCGCGAGGGGCTGGACGAGGGGGGACCCAGGCGTGAGGTCCATCGCCACACCACCGAAATGCGCGGGCCGCTGCTCTCCACCTTCTGCACGGCGTGCAGCCAGTCCGCTTGGCACCGCCCGCCCATCACGTAGAGGTCACCTGCGCCCAGAGGCACGTCGTGTCGCTGCTCGTGCGCTTTGGACATGAACGAGACCGGCCGCTGTGCGCCCAGGCACAATCCGGCGATGATCGTCTTGTCGAGGTAGAGCATCTCGTCGTCGCGATGAAACCCCACGCTGTCACGACCATCGCGGTACAGCACCATCGCGGCCCCGCGCAGGCGGATGCGATAGCGGGCCTCGAGGACGAGTCGGGCGCGATGCAAGATGGGACTCGTGGCGAGGTTCTCGTTCGAGAGGCCCGCACCCATTCGTGGTTCGGGGATCTTGCGGCCCTCCCGGATGCTGCTGCCTTGCTTCCACGGCAACGTTTCGTGGAGGTGGTGGAACAGCAGCTCGGTGTCGGGCGCGAACTTGCGAACCACATCGACCCAGGACGTATCGTCGAGCTGCATTCGCTCGCGCGGAGCCTTGCGGTCGATCAGTTGGGCGGGGTCGATCAACGGGTCCAGCGTATCAGCCGGGCCCGTCGTCATCCGCGCTCAGTTAGGCCCCATTTTCTGCGAGCTCTCCCTCGCTCAGCGACTACAGCGGTGCGGGCAGCGGGATCATTTCGGGCGGACGAGGTCAACGGGTTTAGACGGACGCAGACTGCCGACGCGCTCACCGTCGCCGTACACGACTCCCAGACTGGTACTCCCCCAGACTGGTACTCCCCGTACACCCACGAGCCAGCCGGACCCATCAGAGGGCATTGACTAAGAAGAACGGTCCGGGGTTCTTCTTAAAGAACGCTCGCACCTCATGGAGGTAACGCGCGAGGTCGGTCGGAGCCGCGTGTCCCCGGAACTCTTCGATCCTCGCCCATTTAGGGGCGACCGTGCCGATGGCAGCGTCGTCGAGCTCCTTCAGGGCCGACACGAGACATTCGGGGATCGTCTGTGGCCATGGGCCGTCCTCGAGTGACTCTCCCACGAGCTCAAAGCCGTCGATGACTTCCTGATAGGTACCGACTCCAACAAGCTCACCGAGCATGCTGAGCTCAATCGCCGCGATGCTCTTGGCCATGTACCAGGCTCCGACGGAGTAAGGTTCTTCCGAGGTGATCGCGGAGTGAAGGTCACTGGGATCGCAGCTGAAGAGGTCTGAAAGCGGCATGCCGAGTCTCGATGTCGTCCATTGTGCGGCGATTCGGGATCGCCTGCAACGGATCGGATACCGTCAGCCGTCCTCGGCGACCGAGACCTTCCACCCTCGACGCAACTTCTTGACGATTGCCCGCACGGCTCCCGCGTCGCTACCGACATCGTCCCAACGACAGGGAAACGGCCCGAAGCTACTGGCGTGTAGCCCATGGGGGTTCTGCCATGGCCAGCACAATCGCGATCCACCTCGAGCCGGCGAACGACATTGCCCACCGCGCCCGCGAAGGCTCCGAGCAGTTGCGGACGACGGAGCATGGTCGTCACCGAACCGAATGTCGCGCGGACATCCTCTTTTGGCACGCGGGCCACCGCCTCGCACGTGTGGCGCGGTCGACGTCAGGGTATGAGCCTTGGCATCCCGGCCGGAGGGACCGCCAGCGTGACACCGACCTGCTGACCATCGCGGAGCTTGAATCGCCTTCGATACTGCCGACCCACCCCGTACAAGATCGTCAGCTCGTATTGCCCGGCCGGCAGCGACGCCACCGCGAACCGGCCGTCTTCATCGCTGGCAACCTCTTTTTCGGCCTCCAGGCAGTCGCAACGCAAGACGGCGACGGCCTGTGCGATCGGTTGTCCCGTCGCGCGCTCGGACACGAAGCCCCGCAGAGTGGGTTTGCCTTCCGGAAGCGCTCGAACGTCGACGCGGATCGCGGTGCGGTTTTCCGCCACGCCGCGCGAGCACGCCAAGGACATGCCGGCGAGGGCGGTACAAAGGAGCAGCAACCGTGATCCCACGGCTACGATGCTACGAGGAATTGCCACAGCGTGCGGGTGGCAGGGACGGTACCTGTGGGCGTCTTCGGCGGCAGGGGCACGCTGTGAACATTTCTTGGCGGCCCGCGGATCGATTCGGGCCCGGCGGCTACTTCCAAACGCGGCACGGACTCCGACACACCATCTTCTTCGTTGCGCAAACATCGGCCCAGCGTGGAGGGCACCCTCACCGAAGCTGCCGCGGGGCACGACGCCGCGGAGCCGCAGCCAGTCGACTGCTACGATGCAAGAGTATGCGTGGGTCCGGCCACCCCACCTCGAGCCGCGAATTGGGACTCGAGAGCCGGCGCCTCATGGGTGCAGTCGAGGCGCGGTTGTTCGGCATCGAGGTGGCCCGGCCCTGATTGCGCTGGGGCGCTACGAGCCCAGATGACCCCCGACGCCTTTCTCGCTCGGCTGTGTGCCCTCGCGTCGCCGCCACGGGCAAACACCGTTCTGTATTACGGCGTGCTCTCGGCCCACCACGCCTTGCGCTCCGCCGTCGTCCGTTGCTGTGACCAACCCGAGCCCGAGCCCAAGCAGCTCTCGCTCTTCATCCCTGCGGCCAGCTCGAGCTCCCCGCCATCACCACCTTGCTCCACGCTCAGCTCCGTGATGCTGCCCCTTCTCGGCTTCCCTGGATGAAGCTCCTCGCCCGAGTCTTCCGCGTCAACATCTCCGTCTGCTCGCGCTGCAGCGGGCCCATGCGTGTCACTCCGGCCGTCACCAAACCCCAAGAGATTGCCGCCGAGTTCCGCGGTGCTCGGCCCCCCCAGGAATCGCTCGGCTCTCACCGGCTCAGCTTCGCTCCACACCCCGCTGCTGCTCCCCGTCGCTCCACCACGCACCTGCCGCACCCTCTTCCTGCTCGCCGCACTCCTCCATCCCGGCTTCTTCACACTTCATTTCGCTTCAACGCACGCGCACACTTCGCCGGCTTCAGATCGAACGCGATCTTGTGCAGTCTCGGCTCGCGTTGGGGCCGGTCGATGAGGCCGTTGTGCTTCTGGAGTCGGCTTTGGCGCGTGCGCCCCAGGTGCAGGGATCCCACAAAGTCGTCACCGAACTCGAAGAGATTCGGGCCCAAGCGGGCGCGGAGTCGGTGAGCATGCGCCGAGCCTGACGAAGGCCATGGAAGTATCCGGCGGTTTGGCTCCGCTGGCGTTGCTTCGTGACGACGGCCGCGCGAAGATCTCCTCCATGCGTAGGAGATCGAGCCAGCGAGTTCGTAGTTGCCTAACGGCGATCACGTGGGCAGCGCTCCTTGCGTGTCAGACGGGCGGACCTGACGGCTCTGCTGAAGGCGCGAGTACCTCGACGCAGATGCCGGCTGCAGAGACCTCGACCGGGACGACGGGCACGGTCGGGAAGGCATCGAGCGGCGAGTCGTCGACCAGCGTCGGTACGACCGGATGCCAGGAGCGAATGTGGTTCCCGGACGGAGACGGTGATGGTTGGGGCGTAGCGGTCAACGGCGAGAATTGCCCGCTCCTGGATCAGAAGACTTGTGAGTTCGTTCCGGACTGCGAATTCGACGAAGCGAGGGGGTGCGTTTCGCTGGCGCCCTCCATCGGCTGCGAAGGCCCACCTGGCTGGGCCGATCAACCGGGCGACTGTGACGATAACAATGCCGCGGTGGCCCCTGGTCTCGACGAGCTGTGCGGTGACGAACTCGACAACGATTGTGACGGAACCTCAGACGAGTGGTCGCCGAGCAATCCTGCGTGCAACGGTTGCCTGGGCGAGCAGTCTCAGTCGGGAGCAGTGTTCTACGTTTGCGGCGGCTTCGACTACCCTGACGTCGGCTCGTACCACTGCGGGTCCTTTGGCGCAGTACTTGCGAGCATCCACTCCGAGGTCGAGAACGACACCGTCCGCGAACTGCTGGCGGCAGCGCGAGAGCCGGTGGCGTTCATCGGCCTATTGCTGGTCGACGGCCAGTGGCAATGGGATCCAGACTTCTCGGATGGTACCGACATCGACTACACGAACTGGGCGCGGGGATATCCTTCGATGGCGAGCGTCGGGGAGAGCTGTGGGGTGATGCAGATGGACGGGACGTGGCGAGCCTCGACGTGTGAAGACGGAGGAGGAACCCGACCTCTTGCGAATGCGGTCGTTTGCCGCGCCTCGACCCCGTGAACGGGTGTGCGTGGTACCGCCCGAGTCATCGGGCGGCTTCCTACTCAGCCGTTGCTCGTTTGGAACACGGACTCCTCGAGCTCACCGGTGTTCGATCTCGTGTTCCGACGGCAGCGTCACGCCCGCGGGCGTGTGGAACGTGCCGTCGCACGAGTCGCAATAGGCGACCAACAAGCCTTGAATCAGGCCGTTGACTCGGGGCGGAACCACTCCGCCCGGTGCTCGAAGTCCGGCACGACCAGCTCGAAATCCTCCGCCACGATCATGACGTTGTCGTCGACGGACAGGGCAACCAGATCTTCTGGCGGGTCAGGCGCGTGCGGAATGAAAAGCCGGACCCCGAGATCTCGGAGACACGCCTCCACGTGGCGAAACAGTGTGGTTGGGAAATGACCGAGGGAGTACGGCGCCTTCCGGTTGCGAATCGGAGGGAGGTACCGCAACAGAGTCCCCTCGTCGACGTAGGGGATCTGAGCATCGAGCAGAGCCGCGACCAGAGAGCTCGGGTCGAAGTCGGAGTTGCAGAAGATCTGCGCTTCTTGCTCGAACTCCCAAAGCACCGGGTGCTCGAGGAAGAAGCCGACATCGATCGCGGACGTCCCCTGGCGCACGTCACATCGAAGAGGTTTGACCGCTTCGATGAGGATGTCGCGTGCCGCAGCCTCGGTGTCAGTGAAGCCCCAGGGGCGGCCAGCGTCTCTCGCTGCGATATAGAGCGGGTGTTCCCACCACGGGTAGAAGCGCAGAACTACCTGCGCCTTCGCGGGCCCGCCGTTCGAAGAAAACGAGAGATCGACGCTGACAATTTCGCCGTCAACGTGGTGAAATCGATCGACGACGGACCGGAAGTTGACGCGCTTCATCGCAAAGAAACCTGGTGACGAACGTCGGTCGGCCCAACGTGATGGGCGCTCATGTGCGGCAAGCGCCAGCGTAGCTGCGGTGAGCCGACAGCGGCAACCACGCTCGGCCACGTGCCACGCGCACGATACGCTGATGTCGATGTGGAGGCGCGCGTGGTAGGTAGCACTGTGCGTCGGATGCGGCCCCGAGATCGAGGACCTGCCTCCGTTGGAGCCGGACGCTCCACGCGAGTCGCCTCGTCCGCCGCGCTTCCGTGAGCCGACAGCTGGAACTCCGGGCCGTCACCACACCCGAGGAGATTGCCGCCGAGCTCCGCGG
>CAYGTG010000246.1:0-9228 GCA_964352485.1 uncultured Nannocystaceae bacterium
GGACCGCACCACTCCAAAGGGCTCCCGAGGGAGCCCTTTCGAGTGGCGGTCGGCCGAGCTACTCCTCGAGCGCTGCGAGCTGTCCGGTGAGTTCGGGGTGCTCGGTGTCTTCCTCGAGACCACGACGCAGCATGGCGCGGGCCTTGGGCTTCTCATCCAACGCCACGTGAGCCCGGGCCAGGTTGACGTAGATATCCCCGCGGCGGAGCAGGCCGGACTGATCCGCGTTCTGCAGCAGCATCGTCCGGTAGATCTTCAGCGCATCACGCCAATCGGATTCCTGCTCGTGCACCGATCCGAGCACCATCAGTGTCTCGACGTTCGTGGTGTCGATCCGATAGGCCTCCAGCAGCTGGTCCTTCGCCTCATCGGGCTCCGCCCCCGCCAAGTTGATGCGAGCCAGGCGCGTGAGGTCGTGGGCCAGCGCCTTGTTGCGCTTGGCCTGCCGTCCCACCTGGACCAGCCAGCCATACATGTTGGCCGCGTCGTCGAGTCGGTCGGCAGCATACAGAGCGTCCGCAATGCGCCGGTTGATGCCGACGTCCTCTTGGGTCTCCTTGTACAGCGTGTGCAGCACTCGCAGGGCCCCATCAGCGTCTCCCATGTGGTGCAGCATCACGTCGACGCGCTCGAGGATCAGGTCCTGGCGAGCCTCTGGATCCTCAGTCCGGCCCGCGACCAACTCCAGCGCGTAGGCGAGCTTGTCCCACTGCTCGTGGTCTCGGTACAGATCCAGCAACGCCTGACCGGCTTCGAGGTTGGCGGGGTCGAGCTGGAGTGCCCGCTCAAGGTGCCCTTGACGCACGTCCGCATCCCGATCCAGGGATGCGAGCCGCAGATGCAGCGCGGCGCCCTGTGCCCCCTGTGGGTCGAGGTCCGCCGCGCGACGCAGGGTGAGCTGCATGGCACCATCCTCGCCCATCGCCTCGTAGACCGCCGCCTTTCCGAGCAGCGCCGGCACGTAGCTGGGGTCGGCTTCGAGCAGCACATCGAGCAACTCCTTGGCGCGCTCGGGATGACTCAGTTGCGAGGCCAGGAGTGTGGCGAGCTGGGAGGTCACGGCTCGAAAGCCATCCTCGTCGCCCTGATCCTTGCACCGATTCATCCGGTCTTCCAGGGTCTCCGAGAGCTCGACCCACCGTTCTTCGGCGGTGAGCAGTCGCTCCAGAGCCTGCTGCGCGGGCTTGTAGCCGGGATGCTCGGCCAGCAGCTGCTGGTACCGCTCGACAGCGTCGGAGGTGTCTTCGAGCCGATGCTCGGCGACCTGTGCCAGGTCCTCGAGCACCGCAACGCTGTCCTCCCCCTCGGCCACCTCCAGCTTCCGCTCCAGCACATCGCGCACGTCCTGCCACCGCTCGAGACGACGAAGCAGCACCTCGAGTTCGGCAAGCGCACCGGCGTCGTCGGGACGATCGGAGAGCATGTCCTGGTAGACCGTGACCGCGTCTTCGGTGCGGCCGAGCTTGTCGACCAGGAGGTTGGCCAGGCGATACCGAAGCTCCCGCCGCTCGTCGGCGTCGGGGGTGATGCCCGCGCGCCGTCCCAGCGCGTCAGCCAGCGCTTCGGGCTCGCCGGCAGCCCCACGAAGGGACAACAGCGTCTGCCAGGCACGCGCGTCGTTGTCATCGACCGAGATGAGCTGTTCCAGATCCTCGATCGCGAGCTCGGGGTTGGCCAGAGCACTTTGAGCGACCGTGGCGGCTTCATTCCAAAGCTCCACCGCCGCCACCGGATCGATCTGCAGACCCGCGCTTCGGGACAGCGCATCGTGCAGGGTCGAGGCTTCCCCGCCCGCCCGCGATGCGGCGATGAGGAGCTCGAGCGCCTCGGGCATGTCTGGCTGCTCTTCGAGCACCACAGCGATCGTGCTCATCGCAGCCGCGGGGTCCCGCAACGACTCCAGCTGCAGCCGGGCCGTCTTCACGCAGACCCCCACGGGCACATGCTGCCGCGCGGCGGCCGATTCGACCGCCTCGAGCATCTTGTCCACCGCCGGGCGGACCAAGGCGGGATCGGACTCGGCAAGCCCCAGCACGCGCTCCAACACGGAGGACGCATCGGGGTCGTGGACCAGGAGCTGCCCCCAAGCCTCGAGTGCCTCCAGGGGCGAGCCACCCCCTTCTTCGCGCAGCGTCGCCAGTTGCTCGAGGAGCCGCGGGTGATCGTTTGGGTCCGCGGCCTCCAATCGAAGCGCGGTGACGCGCGATTGGCCTCGCCGGTCACCCGCCGCCTGATAGGCCGCTTCGAGGGCATCGAGCAGGGACGTGGCCGGCGCGTCACCGCCGGCCTCGAGCAGCGCTTCCATCCCGCGTACCGCCGCAGCGGCGCTGTCGATATGAAAGGACTCGCGGTACGCCTCGAGGGCCAGCTCGCTCTCGCCAAACTCCCGGCGCGCGTCGCCGAGCCGGACGAAGAGTTCCGACTGATGCGACGGCTCGGGCGCCAAGCGGGCCCCTTCGACCAGCGCAGCGCTGACCGCTTGGGGGTTCGAGGCAGCCAGCCCAAGTCGCTCGACCCGAAGGCAGACCTCCAGTGTCGCGAGGCCAGACGAGACGAGCGGCGAGAGCAGCCCAAGGGCGCGTTGGGGGTCGCCAAGCACCTCCTCGGCCAGGTTCGCGGCGTACATCGCCGTTGCGACTCGAGCGTCGGGCGGATGCCCTTCGTTGTCGACGCGAGCGGCCAGTAGGTCGAGGTGTTCGCCCCCCTGCCCCAGCTGCAGCGCCATCCGTCCTGGTTGATTCAGCGCATCGGGCAGCGCGTCTTCGCCCTCGACTTCGTCGAGCAGGGCGTTGGAGGCCACCAGAGCCCCAGGAAGGTCGTCGAGGCGTTCGACCCGAAGGCGTGAGAGCTTCTGGAGCGCTTCGACTTGCTCGGTGGGGTCGCCACTGAGCTCCGCGCGAGACTGCAGGACCTCAGCGAGCTCGACCAAACGGCCCGCCTGTTCGAGCGGCTCCAAGACCAGCATCCCGGCGGTCTCGAACGAGTCCGGGTGCTTCGCAAGCGCGACCAGGTCGGAAAGCGCGCCGTCCTGGTTGGGCATGATCGCCAACACCTGCTCGTAGCGCTCCAACGCGCCGGGGCCATCCCCGAGAGGTCCCGCGTAGATTCGGGCGACGTCGAGCATCAGCGAGGCTCGACGCTCGTCGTTGGGCGTCAGCGTCGCGCGTTCGGCCACCACATCTGCGGCCTCGGCATGTCGACCCTCCGCCTCCAGGGCGCGGGCCAGCGCCGCCATGGCGTCGTCATCACTGGGTGCATCGGCCAGCAGAGAACGCAGGACGTCTATCTCCGCGGCACGGTCCTTGATCGTCTCCCGCTGAAGGCTTGCAAGCTGCATCCGCAGGTCGCGGCGCTCCTGCTCGTCGACGGAGTTCTCGACCTGACGCTCGAGCACGTCCATCAGCTCGCGCGTGGAGCCGGAGGCCTCGTAGACGCGGCTCAGTCGCGACAGCGCCTCCTTGTCCCCGGGCTCGATGTCGAGCAATCCTCGCCACGCGGTTTCGGCCGCCTCGGGGCGAACCAGGACCTCTTCGTACAGGCGTGCAAGGCGGCGCAGCAGCTCCACGCGTTCGCCATCATCCACCGCCACGCCAGCGCGCTTGTCGAGCACGCCTGCGAGTTCTTCGTGGTAGCCCAGCGCGGACAGGGCCTGATCGAGCCGCGCCAGGGCCTCGGGGTGGTCCTCCCGCAGCATCAGCGCACCGCGCAGCGTGTCGACCGCTCTCTCCACGGCCCCGTGCTCACTCAAGATTGCAGCACCGCGGACCATCAACGACAGCCGGCGGTCTTCGTCCGACTGAAGCTTCTCGGAATCCGCCGCGGCCACCAGGGCTTCGGCGAGCGCACCGCGCAGATCCAGGGTCCCGGCCATGCGCTCCACTTCGCGATCGAGCTCCTCGAGCGTATCGGCGGGGCCTGGCTCCGCCAACGCGCGACACAGCGTCCGGAAGGCCGCCTCGGCGGTGTCGGGGGCGTTGAGCAGCAGCGTCGCCATACCGCGGTACAGCTCGTGGCGTACGACGGGGTCCTCGGTCTGGGTCAGCCGCCATTCGTCGACTTCAACCATCCGCCGGATGTTCCCGGCTCGCTCGTAGATCGGACGAAGGGTCTCGAGGATGCGGGCGCGCAACTCTCGGCGGCGCTGGGCGATCTGCTCGAGCAGCAGCACCGCCTCTGGCTCGTCGGTCTGGTCGGCGAGCAGCATCTCCACGGTGTCCACCGCCGCGTCGGGCTCTTCGAGCGCACCCTCTTGAATCGTGGCGATGCGCAGACCGACCTCCGAGCGCACGTGCGGGTCCTGGGTTTGCTCGAAGCGCTCTCGGAGCAGGTCGAGAAGGTCGCGATGCCGATCGTTGTTGGCATAGATCTGCTCCAAGCGTGAGCGCGCGAGGTCGTAGGACGGACGGATGTCGAGCATGCGTCGGTACGCCTTCGCCGCCTCGTTGGGGTCCTCGAGCATTTCTTGGGCGAGGGTCGCAAGCTTCCGCAGCACCTCGATCTGGCGGTCTTCCTCCAGCGCGCCATCAACCTCGGACCAGTACAGCGTCCCCAGCTCGGGCCACATCTCGGCGTGGGTCAGCGTGGACTCGAGCGCCGAGAACACCTGCGCATCGTCGGGGTTTGCCGACCGGATCCGCTGCAGCAGCGGCACGGCCCGGTAGGGATCCCGCAGGATGCCCGCCCAGAGATCGGACGCCTCACGCACCACCGTGAGCATCTCGTCGGTGTTGTCCTGGGCACCTTCGGTCTGGACATAGTCGGTCAGCAACGTGGCATAGCGCTCCGTTTCCCCCAGCACGCCCGACAAGCGCGAGAGCTGGTCCCGAACGCGGCGCGAGGTCGGCTGTTCACGGAACAACCGCTCATAGCTGGTCATCGCGCGCTCGAGGTCCTCGAGCTGCTCCTCCTCGATCTGCGCCACGCGCATCAGGATCCGCATCCGCGTCGCGTCGTCCGCAGCGTCTGCCAGCCGAATCTCCTGAATCTGAATCAGGCGGTTCCAATCCGCCACGGCGGCGAACACCGGCTCGAGCAGCTCCGCGACGCGCGTTCGCATGGCGGGGTCTTCGAGATAGCGATCGAGTTCCTCGGTCGCGACCGCCTGGTCGGGATCGAGCTTGAGCGCGGCACTGAGGTGGTGAATCCCCGTCTCTGGATCATCCAGCCGACCTCCGTAGAGTCGACCCAGGCGAAGATGGGTCTGGACCGCGTCGCCTCGGTCTTGGCGAGCGAGCTTGCGATTGAGGTGCGCGGCGAGCTCCCGCCAGCGCTCGGCATGCTCGTACAGCGGCTCGAGAACGTCCTGCAACGCCGGGGTCGCCATCGCTTCGGGAGAGAGGCGTTCGTACAGACGAATCGCCTCTTCGGGGTTCGCGAGAAGCTCGCGGTTCAGCTCCGCTGCGCGGGTCAGTGCGGCGTCGCGAACCTCGGTCTCGCTCGCTCTGTCTGCGCGCGAGACCAGAAGGTCGGCCAGCGGCTGATAGTCGTCTTGGCGCAGGTAGATCTGCTCCAGAGCATCCGCAGCATCGGCCGCGTCAGGAGACACCTCGAGCACCCGCTCATACGCACGCCGGGCCACATCCAGGCGCCCCAGCCGCTCGAGCGCGACCTTCCCCTGGCTTCGCAAGACCCTCTCCTGCAGCCCCGCGTCCAAAATGTGATCGACGGTCTGCGAGTACGCGGCCAACAGCGGCTCCGCGCGGTCGGGCTCGGCACCGAGCCGCTCGACCTTCTCGAGGATCGACTCCAGCTCTGGCTGGTCTGCCGCCTCGATCATCGCCTCACACAGCACTCCGAACGCTTTGTCCGGATCCTGCAGCTTGTCCTCTTGGGTTTCGGCCACCTTGAGCAGGGCCTGAAGACGTCGCCGTCCCGAAGGCTGCTTGCGCGCCTGCAGCTCCTCGAGCTCCACCAGCGCGGGCCAGTTTTGCTCGGCCTCGTACAGGGGCGTGAGGATTCGGATCGCCCGGTCCCGCGTCGCGTCGGGCTCGAGATATCCCGCGACTTCACTGCGCGCGCGGGCATCGGTGGGCGCCAGATCGAGGACGCGCTTGAGCAGATCGAGCGCATCGGATCCGCGCCCGAGTTTTTTGCCGACCACGACCGCCGTTCGCGTCAGCAGCCCAACCCGGATGTCCTCGGTCTGGGCAATCGTCGTCAGACGTCGCAAGCACTCGTCGACATCCGGCCAATGCTCGAGAGCCTCGTGTAGGTCGGTGAGCGACTGCAGGGCGTAGGTGGTCTCTTCTCGACCGACCTTGAGGTCGATCACGGATTGGAACGACTCGATCGCCCGATGCGGGTTACCCAGCTTGTCCCGATGCAGCTCGCCAAACTGGCGCCACAGGGCCGCCTTGGCGCGGGCCTCGCTGGTGACCCCGATGCGGTGCTCGATGACCTCGACGAGTCGCGCCCATTCCTCCTCTTCGCTAAACAGATGCTCAAGTGCATCGAGGGCGACGGGGTTGGAGGGCTGCCGGTCCAGGACCTCGGAGAAGGTCAGCGCAGCGCCAACCCGATCCCGCAACTCGAGCTGCACGGCGGCGATCTCGAGCCGGGTTTCGACCTGCTGGGCCGAGGTGTCGACAAAGCGCAGCAAGGCACGTTTGGCGGCCACGAGAGCCACGCCGTCGCCAGCTTCGAGGTGGAGGCGGCACAGCTTGGACACGGCCTCGTGGGCGAGCGTCGCGTCCGGTGGATCCAAGGCCAACAGCTGCGAATACGCCTCGCGCGCTCCCTCCTGATCGCGCAGATGCTGGTCGAGCAGTCGAGCGTGCCTCGTGGTGAGATCGATGCGGAGCGCCGAGTCGACGACGCGCTCGTGGGCGAGCGCGGCAGTCCAGACCTCGGACAGCTCGGAGAAGCGGCCCAAGCCCAAGCCCAAGCGCTCGATCTCCTGACGCGTGTCGAACCGCGTGGGGTCCTTGAGATACGCCTCGCGCACGTACGACATCGCGGTCGCCGGATCGCCGAGATCGGTCTCGTAGACCCCCGCGATCTTCATGAGGTATCCGATGGAGTCGTCGTGCGAGCCCATCGACTCGGCCTGTTCCCGCCGGACGTTCGCGACGCGGATCCTCCCCAGATGGTCGCCCGAGCGCACGTACAGCGGCTCGAGCAGCGCACAGGCTTGAAGCTGGACCTCATTGATCCCGAGCAACTCCTCCAGGAGCCGCCGCGCCTCATCGTGGTCGGGATCGTCGCCAAGGACCTGTCCAAGGAGATCGACAGCACCAAAAGCATCCCCGAGGTACTGCATGCGCAGACTCGCCTGGCGCACTCGCAGCTCGCGCGCTTCGGCGCCGTCCTGCACCAACTCAGCCTGACGACCCAGCGTTTCCTCCAGCTTGAAATAGTCGTCGGTCTCGGTGCCCTCGGCGTACATCCCCGCCAGCAGGCCGATCGTGCCCAGGTCGTCGGGGATGAGATCGAGGAGTTCCTCGGCGGTCGCCACGGCGGTCCGGCGATCGCCCAAGACGTTCCGCGACAGCTCGATGATTCGCGACAGGAGTTCCTTCTGCTCGCGCTGGTTGAACGTCACGTCGACCCGGCGGCGGTACAACGCGACGAGGTCCTGGTGCGCATCGCGTTCGCGAAGCAGGGTCTCGAGCGCCTCATACGCGGCCTGGTGCGTCTCGTCGTGGCTGAGCACCACGCCGAACGCCGCTTCGGCCCGGGCCGGCTCGCCCAGCTGATCGCGCAGGATGACGGCGTGCTCGAGCAAGAGGTCTCGGCGAAGGTTGGCTCGCTCGCGCGGCAACGTTCTTCCCTCAGACTCGGCGGCCTCGGCTTCTCCAGCGACGCCGATCAGCGCGGCCTCGTAAGCGTCCGAGACGTCCAGCATGCGGCCCAGCTCTCCGCCGAGGCGCACGAGGACCTGGCGAGCCTCCCACTGCGCGGGGTCAGCCCGGAACAGCTGGTCACGAATCCGAAGTGCGTCCTCACGACGCTCCTCCATCCGCTCGTAGATGCCCGCGAGCGTGGTGAGTTGCTCGAGGCGATTGGCATCGACCTCTTCGGCCGCAACGATGACCTCCATGGCCTCCGCTTCTTTGGGGCGATTGTCGGTCCGTTTGTAGTAGGGCAACAGGCCCTGCATGACCGAAAGCGACGTGCTGGGGTCGGCTTGGCGCAGCTCCTCCAAGGCGGCGACGCTGGCCTCGTGAGCCCCATCGAGTTCCAACACCGATAGGAATTCCTCCACGGCCCGCTCCGGTTCCTGCAGGCGGGTCGCGTGGAGTTGAGCGAGCTCGAAGATCAACGGCGTGCGCGACGTGTCCGAAGATGACAGCTCGAGCTTCTGCCCCAACACCGCCGCCAGTTCGGCCCACTGTCCACGGTTTCGGTAGATGCGGGTGAGCGCGTCGAGCGAAGCCGCGTCGTTGTCCGACAGCGTCAAGATGGTGCGGTAGCTCTGCGCGGCGGCTTCGAGATCGCCGAGCTGATCTTCCTGCAGCTTCGCGAGCCCGCGCAGCGTCGACAGCCGAGCCTCAACATCGTCGGTAACCTCCAGCCGCTTGCGATAGACCTCGCTGAGGTCGTCCCAGCGGCGGGTCGAGGAGTAGATGTCTTCGAGCGCGGCCATCGCCCCTGCGTTCGTCGGCTGCAGCTCGATGATGCGCCGGTAGTACCGCTGCGCATCGTCGGGCTTGAACAGACGATCGCGAGCGATGATCGCGAGTTTTTCGAGCAGCACGAGCCGCTCTTCGTCCTCGACGCCGTGGGCATCGATGCGCGCCTCAAAGATGGTCGTCAGCTCGTCCCACCCGTCGGCCCCCTCCGCGGCTTGCTCGAGCTGCTCGCGAAGGGACCCGTCTGCGGGCCGCAGATGATAGGCCTTGGAGGCCAGCTGCAGGGTCAGAGCGGGCGAGTGAAGCCGGTCCTCGGCCACTTCTCGCATGGAAGCGAGGAGCTCGAGCCGCTCGTCGTCGTGGTCGGCCGCAGCCAGCAGCACTTCGTAGGTGCTCATCAGTCGGGCCCAGTTGCTCTGTTCCCGATAGATCGGGAGCAACTCACGCGCGACGTCGAGATTGTCGGGTTGGATCGCGAGCGTCCGCTCCAGCGCTTTGAGTGCCCGCTCGGGCTGCCCCAATCGTTCGTTGCACAGGCCCGCAACCCGCCGATACAGCGACACGCGCTCTTCGATGTCGGCGATCCGGTCCGCGGCGCTTTGCAGGACTTCGACGAGGTCGGCGAGCCGATGCTGACGCTCGTACAGCGCGGTGAGGT
>CAYGTG010000247.1:0-9187 GCA_964352485.1 uncultured Nannocystaceae bacterium
GGGGGCCCTACCGGAATTCTCTTCCAGAGAGAAGGAAGGTAGGGTCTACCAATGCGTCCTCTTCGAGCGTGCAGCCCGTGGGTCCTCATGTTTGCCGTGCCGATGTCGCTGGCGTGCTCCAACACGCCCAACACCGCCGGAAACGACGGCGCCCCGAGTCCCGTAGGGACCCCCGAGCCGGTGCCCGAGCCCGCGCCCGAGCCCGAGCCCGCGCCCGAGCCTGAGCCGCCGAGCGAGGGGACGGTCTGTGGGGCGCGAGCTGGCTATACCTGCGCCGCCGACGAGTACTGCGCCTACGAGCCCAGCGGGATGTGCGGCTGGGCCGACGCCACCGCCGTTTGCAAGACGAAGCCGGAGATGTGCACGAAGCAGTACGAGCCCGTCTGTGGATGCGATCAGAAGGAGTACTCGAACGCCTGCGTGGCCGCTGCGGCGGGGACGGGCGTGCTCAAAGAAGGAGACTGCACGGACCTGCCGGGGTCGAAGTAGCGGTCGTCACTGGCGGTGGTGAGCCTCTTGCACATGCGGGTGCTGTAGCGTGGGGTCGGTGTCGCAGTTGCCCGACCCGGAGCGGTCACGCCCGCCGCTGGCGTGGGTGGTGGCGATTGCGGTGTTCGTCACCTACCTGCTGGCGGCCCGGGGTCCGAGCAACCTGTTTCCGCTGTCGGTGTTCGACATGTACCAAGGCCACGCGCCCGCGGTGGTGGCGAGGATGCTGGTGATCGATGCGGACGGCCGTGCTGCGGAGATCGATGCGTTCGAGGACTGGTCATGCACGTGGGAGGCGGAGTCGGTCGAGGCAACGTGCGGCGCGACCCACCGTCTCATGGACTACGTCGAGCGGGACCAACGGCTGTACTTGGACCACAACGCGGGGGAGGGCGATGTCTCGGTCCAGCTCGTTTCGCGCGCTTATCGGCTGCACGAACCTGCGGCCGAGGCCAGGGATTGCGTCATCGCTCGCTGCCGAGCGAGGCGACGATGAAGGTGTGGGGGTCGGTATGGGACGGAGGTTCTCGGGCTCCGCTGCGAATCGGGCTTGTGGTGATCGTTGGCCTGTCCCAGGCGATGGAGACCTTCTCCGTCCGCTGGCAAGCGCAGAACCCAGAGCGCTATCCTCCGACGGGCCAGCTCTCGCGAACGCTGACGGAGGTCCCGGGCGCAGCGTGGATGCTGTTCGCGCTCATCTGCGTCGGGCTGTTTGGTGTGGCGCGTGATCGCCGGCCGATCAGCGCTGGGCTGTGGGTCCTAGGATGGGCCGCGCTGCTCAGTGAGTGGCAAACGCAGATCTTTGGCTCTCCGTCCCGCAACGCCTTCTTTCCCGGCGCCGTGTTGTTCGGCTGGACGCTCGGGCAGATCTGGGCGACGAGCGTGCACGCCTCGGCCAGTCGGGCGTTTCGCGAGCGTCTCGGGGAGGCGGGAGCGCTGGGCTGCCTCGCCGCGGCCTACGTCGGTTCGGCGCTCAGCAAGTTGATCGCGACGGGCAGCTCTTGGGCCGATGGAGCGCAGGTTCGGGCGCTGGTCTTGCAGCAGCAGCCACTCGCCGACTGGGCATGGCTCGCCAGCCTACGAGATGCGTTGATCGAGCGCCCCGACCTCGCCATCGCCGCTTCGGTTGCGACGCTGGTGATCGAAGGCGGAGCGTTCTTGCTGTTGTTCGGTCCTCGCCTTCGTCTGGTGTGGGCTGGCCTGCTCCTCGGCCTGCATGTTGCGATCACCCTCATCAACACGATGCCGTACGTGGGCGCGTCGCTGCTGATCGTGCTGTTTTGCATGCCTTGGCGTCGCGCCGGCACACCAGCTTCGGATGAGCCTCAGGCGAGCAGATTACCGGCTCACGTCGTGGTCTTGCTGGCGTGTATCGTGGTGGCTGCGTGGGCTCTCGCCCCCCTGGGCTGGAGCGCGAGCTTGCCGTGACCCCTGCATCTATGGGGTGATGCTCATCGTGTCGTCTCCCCGGTTCCGAAGAACGCTCGAGCGCCATCCCGTGCAAAGTGGGCCTTCGATCACCTCGGTCCGGACCGAGGTGTCGCGGGATCCCGAGGGGGTTCGCGTCGCGTTCGAGTTTGCCGGAGCCCTCGAACATCTAGCGCTGCCCGAGGCGCCCTTGGACCCGGCCAGGCTTTGGGAACACACGTGCGCGGAGTTCTTCGTAGGGCGCGAAGACGGCCGCTACGTGGAGTGGAACTTCTCGCCAACCGGACAATCGGCCCGGTTCGAGTTTTCAGCGTATCGGGTGCGGACCTCGGCGTCGTTCGATGACGGCGTGAAGGTGTCCATCGAACGTCAAGACGACCTCGTGCGTCTCGTCGCGACAGGCCCGCTCCTGCGAGCGATCGAACACGCTGCAAGCGTAGGAATCTCGGCGGTCGCACGGGCCCCCGATGATGCGTGCTCATACTGGGCGCTGCATCATCCCAAGCCCGAGCCCGACTTCCACGACCACCGTGGTTTCCTGCTCGACGCCCGCGGGTTGTCCGGGTGAGTTCCACGAACGGATCACTCAGCGGTGGCGCGCTTCGTCCTTCGCCTTTTTCTGAGCAGCCCCGTAGCGGTCGTGGATTCGACAGTCTGTGCTGTCAGCGTGTCGGGGCGGATAGCAGTGCTGCCCGTCGTCCTTTCCCAGCTTCAGCGCACCAGCGCGGAGCGTATCCAAACCTCCTTCGATGGGCTTGGACACGTATTGCGCCGGAGAGCCGCGTCCAAGCTCCAGATCGGTGTGCACGACGACGTTGCGGTCCCGGACATACCGGTAGACGTAGTGTTTGCTGGAGGCCGACGGGTAACGAACCTCCAGCCGGATCTCCTCGGCCTCGGGAAACTTGTCCGCGTATTTGGCCAGCTGCCTCCCCGCCTCGGATGCTTTCCAGTCGAACTTCTCGACCCAATCGGTCTCTCTGAGGACCACCGCAGGCCCGCGCCGGTTGGAGCGAAGCTCTCCGGGAAGCGCTCCGAGGTCCAGCGCAGCGACCCCGGGCACCGTTTCCAAATCCACCGCCGGGTGGTCGTAGCGTTGCTGAGCGAGCCGCTCGAGCTTTTTCAAGCCCGGGGCGGACTGAAGGGACGCCTTGTATTTTGCCCGCGCGCTGGCGATGACGCGCTCGACATCCTTTCGGGTCTTGGGCATCTCGCCTTTCCAACGATGCGACAGCGCAGCCTCGATAGCCCCGTCGAGGAAGTCCTCGTCGTCGAGGCAAAGCAAGGGAGTCTCGCCGTAGCAGCTGGTCCCATCCAGCAGGGCGCTGCGTGCCGTGGCCCAGCCATCCTCGACCGGCTCATCAGGGGGGCGCTCCGCGTCGCAGCCAGCGCTGCTCAGCAGGGAGGCGAACGCGACTGCGATGGGTCGGCGCCAGGACATGCCCGCAGTCTTCCGCGGACCCTACGCCGTCGTCAATCAGTGAACGGCGGCGGCCGTCTTGGGCCGGCTGCGTTCTGCCATCGCCCCGAGCAGCTCGTCGCGCTGCTTCTTGGCGAGGGTGACTCGCATGAACTCCGCCACGTCGAGCAGGTCTCGAGGCGCGAGGCCGGCTGCGCGCAGCTCGCTGCGGATTCCCACCGCCATCTCGAGACATCGGGCGTAGCACTCCGGGGTCGGGACGCTGCTGAGCTTGAAGTTCGGCATCAGGAGCTTGGCCTGCTGACGTACGGCCGTCGGACGCACAAAGAGGTGCATATCCGGATGCAGCAGAGCCTTGGCCGCGGTCAAGACGGTCCACGGCACCTTCTTGAGGCCGTGTCGCGCGAGTTCGATACGAAGGCGGTCCAGGGGACCACGCGCGCCACCGCTGACGTCGTGAAGATACTCGACAAACGCGAGGCTCAATGCGGCATCGACAGTGAGCTCGCTGATCGCCGTGAGCTGGGTCTTTGTTGCCAGCGTCGTCGAACCCACGATGCTCACGATCGCGTCGACGACCGCTCGCGGGTTGCTGGAGTCCAGGTGGGCTCTCAGCGCGTCCATGGAGAGCTCTGTTTGAGCACGCTCGACGGCTGGGTCGACATGGCGCTTGAGGGCTCGCTTCCCATCAGGTGCCCGACAAGCGGCACGCCAAGCGGGGCCCTCGAACCCGTCTTCGAACAGATTGCGGAATACCTCCACCTGGTCGGCGACGGTCGGCATGGGGCCGCGATTGGCACGCCCCTTCCCAGTACCCCCTGCAGTCCCGACGTGGCCATTGGCGACCGCCTGGTCTCGGAGCTGGGCTCGCAGTGCGGGGTCGGGGCGCAGGGCTGGCTGGAGCAAGCTGCAGAAGCGCTCGGCAAACACCCTCATGGACCCGTCCTCGAACTGGTAGGCCCGCTTCTCTTCTCGACGCCACAGCAGCAACGCTCTTCCCCACTCTTGCTTTTTCGTGTGCAGAACCAGCGGGGTGACCGCGGGTTGGAGTGGGGTGGTCGTGGCTGCTTGCGTGGCGTCGGTCATGAGGTCTCCTGGGTTTGGGTTTTCGTTCGCGCTCCAACCTGCCAATGAGCTGGGGAGCGTGGTCTTTGCGGAAGCCAACCGTTTTAGCCTCTGCGCGGTTGTCGCCGTCGCGAGCGCACAGAAATGCACCCGCGAAGCAAACTCCGCGTCGACAGACAAATCGTAGCGCCGAACGGCCCGGTTGTCAAGGGCGGACGCGTAGCGCGCGCGGTATCCCAAAGGGACAGTGTGTCCCTTGGGGTCATGTTTGCCCCCCTGTTTATCCCAGTGTCTCGCCGGTTTGTACCGCCCAAAGCGCCGCGTAGGTTCCCCCGAGCCGGAGAAGCTCGTCGTGGGTCCCGTGCTCGGTGATTCGACCACCATCGACAACGTAGGTGCAGTCCGCGTTGCGGATGGTCGACAGCCTGTGCGCGATGATCATCGTGGTCCGGTCGCGAGCGATCTGCTGCAGCGAGCGCTGAATCGCGGCCTCGGTCTCGTTGTCGACCGCGGATGTGGCTTCGTCGAGGACGAGGACTGGCGGGTCAACGAGTATCGCGCGGGCAAGCGAGATGCGCTGACGCTGACCGCCGGAGAGCTTTTGCCCGCGTTCGCCGACCAACGTGTCGTAGCCATCCGCCAGCCGAAGGATGAATTCGTGTGCCTCGGCTAGCTTCGCGGCGCGCTCGACATTCGCGAGCGGGGCATCCGGCGCCCCGTAGGCGATGTTCTCTCGGACCGTTCCGTGGAAGAGGAACACGTCTTGGCTGACGAGGCCGATGGCACGCCGCAGGTCCGAGAGCGCCAGCGAGCGTACGTCGTGTCCTTCGAGACGGACGGATCCTGCACTGGGGTCGTAGAAGCGAAGCAGGAGCTTGATGAGCGTCGACTTTCCCGATCCGGTGGGCCCGACGAAGGCCACGGTCGAACCGGGGGTGATGTGGATGTCGATGTCCTCGAGCACAGGCGGGCCCTCGGCGTAGGAAAACCCAACCTTTCGAAAGTCCACCGCGCCTTTGATGTCGGCGCGATCGAGCCGAACGTCTCCGTCCTCGATCCCCAACGGGGTGTCGAGCAGGTCGAGAACCCGCCGCGTGGACGCCATGGCCCGCTGATACTGGTCCAGGATGTTGCCCAGGCGCGTCAGCGGCCACAGCAGGCGCTGGGTCATGAACACCAGGACGCTGTAGAGCCCGACGTTGAGCGTTCCGTCGGTCGCCATCTTCGCGCCCATGACCAGGGTTGCGGTGAAGCCGAGCACAATCCCCATGCGAATGAGCGGGACGAACGCCGAACTCAGGCGGATCGCGGCGGCGTTGGCCTCGAGGTAGGCTTTGCTGTCCCGTTCGAGCTGTCCTGCTTCGGCCTCTTCCGCGACAAATGCCTTGATGGTCGCGATGCCGGTCAGCTTGTTGGCAAGGCCGGCCGCGAGCTCCGACGTGCGTGCTCGGACCTCGGCGTATCGAGGCGCCAGCCGCTTTTGAAACCACAGCGATCCAGCGATGACCAAGGGGGTCGGCGCGATGGCGAGCGGGGCGATCGATGGGACGGTGGCGATGAAGAGGGCTCCGACCACGAGGACGGTGGTGACGAGCTGGATGATCTGGTTCGCACCGTCGTCGAGAAATCGCTCCAGCTGGTTGATGTCGTCACCGAGGACCGTCATCAAGCCGCCCGTGGAGCGGTCCTCGAAGTACGCCAGCTCCAGGCGTTGAACGTGTTCGTACGCATCTTGGCGAAGCTCGTGTTGCAGCGTCTGGGCGAGATTTCGCCACGCGAGCGCGTAGGCGTACTCGAAGATGGATTCGAGCCCCCAGATCAGGAACGTGACGATCGCGAGCAGGAGGATCTGCGTGTCCACGGACTTCACGCCGAAGCCGGCGAGGAAGGAGTCCTCCTGCTGCACCACCACGTCGACTGCGGCCCCAATGAGCATCGGCGGGGCCAGGTCGAAGAGCTTGTTCAGGACGCTGTAGCTCGTGGCCACGAAGATCGCGGGACGGCGATGACGGGCGTACGAGAACAGTCGACGCAGCGGGGTGGAAGAAGCCACGGGGCGGACCCTACCCGAGCTGGGCACGGACTGTGTACGTCCTGAGGTAGCCTTGGGCATGCGGGCAGGTCTTGCGGCGTGCGGAGCGATGATGGTGGCGTGCTCAGGCGCGCCGGTTTCCACCACGAAGTCCGTGCCAACAGAGCCGGTGGCGGTGCGTGAGGCTGAGCCTGTACCCCGCCGCGCCGATGTCGGGACCCAACCCGACAGCGCGCCGAGCCCCGCCGAAGAACCGGGAGGCACCACACCGACGGACGTCGTGCCCACCAAGGTGCAGGCGTTGAGAGCGTCGAAGGGAGTCCTCGAGGGCAAGCTGGCTCAGCTTGCGCCGATCGTGCCGCTCTCGGATGGCCGAGCCGCGGTGCTCTGGCGCAACTTCACCGATGTTGCGGAGGCGAGTGTCGAGCTGGTTGTGCTGGCTCAGACCGACGGCCTCTGGGCGGTCCAGGGCCACACGGCGGTGACCGGGGCGAGCACGCCGTGGCTCGATGACGGACCGCCCCCGTTTGCCGTGACGGCTCGTTCGGACGACTACGACGACGATGGCGAGCCGGAAGTTCTCGTGCGCGTTCGGGTACCGCAGATGTGCCCCGGCGGTGGTCCGAACACGATCACGCAGATGAAGATCTTCGACCTGAGCCCTAGGCTGGAGCCGGTGCTCGCGACAGAGCTTCGGCATCTCATCGATGCGCACCCGCAGGAGGCTACGACGGCGAAGGTGGCGCACGAGGATGTCGACAACGACGGCCATCGCGACGTGAAGATCGTCTATGTGTCCAGCACCGAGGGCGTCTCACACACGGCGACCAATGTTTGGACGTATGCGCCGGACAAGGACGCCTGGCTGCTGCGTAATCCCGAATACGAGCGCTGGGGCTGTGAATGGTGAGCTCGCTAGCGAAGGCCGATTGAGAATCCAATGTTGGGGCCGTCGCTTCCGCAGTAGACCGAGTGCATCGCGGTGCGGTCGAGACCGTGGTTGGGCAACGCGATGGCGTCCCCGGCCCGGAGCACGGCTGCGTGGCCCGAGTCGACCAAGAACCCCGTGAACTCGAGGCAACCGTGCACCAGGGGTCGCAGGGGGCCAGCGTCCGAGCGTGCTAGCGCGCGGAGGCAGGGCTCGAGCTCGAGCGTGGCGAAAAACAGTGGCTGCCAGACGCCCTCCTTAACCCAGCTGTCGAACAGCCAGGGCGCGCCGCCGTCCACGACGTCCCGCATGAACTCGCAGCAGCGTTGGGCCAGCGCGGCGATCGAGAGGCTCAGCCAGACGGTGGTGCCGGCACCTTGAACATAGACCACGCCGCGCTGACCGCTGCGCGGCGGCTCTGCGCTCTGTGCATCGCTGGGCAGGTAGCCGGGCAACGCGTCGTGGTGGAACAGAGCCCCGCCGTTGGGGCGGTTCCAGTAGATGATCGGGTTGCTTGGGATCAGGGGCATGCCCGACGCGCCTCGGAGCCGCTTGCGGAGCGAGTCGGGCCAGCTGGCGCCCAGAGCAGGCACAAGGGAGCACGCCCAGTCCCAGACCGCGGTGTGTCGCTCGTTGGAAGGGTGGTCGTCGTCGCGGATCTCCTCGCCGACGCCGAACGCCACGCGGCGCGATGCGTCACCCTCGGCCGTGGAGAGCCTGCCCAGCTTTGCCCACGCTTCGCGACTTGGACACACGGCCTTTCCGATGTCTCGCTCGGCGTCGAGGAGCTCCTTGCAGGGCAGCACCGCTTCGGCGGCCGCATCGGAGATCCAGCGCTGCCAGCGTCCAGGCTCGTCGTGACCGGCGGCCCAGCCTTCGGGGAGCATGGCCGTGGAGTCGCTGGCTTTGGGCGCAGCATCTCGGACCACGAAAGGGTCTGCCTGCTTCCAGCACGCCTGCATTTGGGCGGTGTCGAGCTTGGGGGAGAGGTCGGGGCGAAGGAGTTCGACGAGCGTCCCGTGGTCACGACCCCGACGAAGCAGATCGATCTGCTCGGACTCGACGCGCCGGACTGCGTCGATGTAGTCCGGCTCGTCGTCGGGCCGCACCGTGACGACGGGGAGCGCTCCTCGGATCGGCGTACGCTCGGGGTCGGCCAGCATCTGGATGAGCGGATCCTTGGCCATTGGGCCTATCCTTACGCTCTCGGGTTTCCGGAGGGAAGACCGAGGTTGTTTGATAGTCTGGGCGAGGTGGAATGCCCCGTGAGGACCCTTAGCAGCCCACTAGCGACGATGAGGGCCTCGAGTTGAAACGCTTGCTCCTGCTGATGGCCGGTCTCGGCGGATGCGGCTCGGGGCCGATGGTCGCGGTCGTGCCGGTGTTCGCTGAGCGGGGCGCGGAATCCATCTCCGTTGCGGGGACGGTCGAAGCGATCCAGCTCCAGAACATCAACAAGGCACGGGGCCACTTCACGTACAACGTCGAGGTCCGCATCGCGCACGACGGCGTTCGGGAGTCGCCGCACGATGCAGACCACGAGCCGGGCGAGTTCCGGGTACGGGTTCACAAGGTGTATTGGTCGGAGCTCGATGCCGCGGAGCAAGCCGCGCTGGCTCCGAGCGGACCCCAGAGCACGATGACCCTCGAGCGCTGGCGGGAGTACGTGGTCGGTGATCAGGTCACGCTCGATGTCTCGCCATGGGGACCTGGTTTCGGGGCTCGCCGGTTCCCTGCGCCAGAGCCGACGACCTCTTCAGGTCGGTGACAAAGGTCTCGATGCTGGTGAGGTCTTCTTCCCGACCCATCCCAACCCATACCAACC
>CAYGTG010000248.1:0-9185 GCA_964352485.1 uncultured Nannocystaceae bacterium
ACGGTAGCACCTGTGGGCGACCGCTCGTGCGCGCCGGTGCGACCCATGGTCGCTGATCACGCCCGCGAACCCGACCCGAGAAGTGGCCACCGCGCAGATGTGTCCGACGGCGCCGAGCTTCTCTCAGCGGGGCTTGACCGCGATGTAGGGGTTGGGAAAGTGCACGCCGTCCCCGCGATACCCCTGCTCCACCGCCGCTTGCAGCGTGAGATGTGGATCGAGCAGGTGCGGCCGAGCCAAGGCGCAGAGATCAGCACGACCGCTCACCAAGATCGTGTTGATCTGATCCCAGCCCTGGATGGCGCCCACGGCCATCGTTGCGATCCCGGTCTTGTGGCGGATGAGGTCCGAGAACGGGGTCTGATACATGCGCCCATACTCCGGGGACGCGTCGGCAACGGTCTGGCCGGTCGAGACATCGATCAAGTCGCACCCGTGGTCTTTGAGCATCTGCGCCACAGCGACGGCGTCGTCCTCGGTGAGTCCGCCAGGGGCCCAGTCCGTGGCGGAGATGCGCACCGTCAGCGGCTTGTGGTCGGGCCAGACCTCGCGCATCGCATCAAACACGTCGAGCGGGAATCGCATCCTGCCCTCGATGCTCCCGCCGTAGCCATCGGTGCGCAGGTTGGTCAGCGGCGAGATGAACGTGGACAGCAGATAGCCGTGCGCCATGTGCAGCTCGACGAGGTCGAACCCCGCCGCCTCGGCTCGTACAGTGGCGGCGACGAAGTCCGCCTTGACCCGCCCCATGTCGGCCTCGTCCATCGGCTTGGGCGTCTGATTCTCTTCGGTGTAGGGCAGCGCCGACGGGGCCAGCACCGGCCAGTTTCCGTCCCGCAGGGGGCGGTCCATGCCTTCCCACAACAGGCGCGTCGATCCTTTGCGCCCCGCATGTCCAAGCTGGACCCCGATCTTCCCCGCACTGTGGCGGTGGACGAACTCGGTCACGCGTCGCCAGCCATCGGTGTGACCGTCCGTGTACAGACCGGTACAACCCGGGGTGATACGTGCCTGTGCCGAGACATCGGTCATCTCGGTCATGATCAAGCCAGCGCCTCCAACCGCACGGCTGCCCAAGTGCATGAGGTGCCAATCGTCCGGCATACCGTCCTTCGCCATGTACTGACACATCGGCGAAACCACCACGCGGTTGGGCACCGTGACGTCCCGCAACGAGAACGGCGTGAACATGGGCGGGGGTGCCGGCTGCGTGGTCACGCCCGCCTGCTTGGCGAACCACGTGTCGACCTCTTCGATGAACGCGGGGTCGCGAAGTTTAAGGTTGCCGTGGGTGACCCGCTTGCTGCGGCTCATCATGCTCACGGTGAGCTGCAACGGATGATCGTTGCGATAGCGCCGGATGTTCTCGAACCACCGCCGACTTGTCGTCGCGGTCTTCTGAAGCTTGGCCGCATCGACCCACCGCACGTCCTGATACGCGCTCAAGGCCGCCGGCACGTCGTCGCCGTGCTCAATGACCGCTTGGGACAGGAAGATGGCGTCCTCCATGGCGAGCTTCGTGCCCGATCCGATCGAGAAGTGAGCGGTGTGGGCCGCATCCCCGATGAGGACGACGTTGCCCGCGTGCCAGGTCGCGTTTCGAACCCGGCGGAAGTTGATCCACGACGAACGGTTGGTCATGAGTCCGTGCCCCTGCAGGTCCTCCTCGAACAGGGCCTCACACCATTTGACCGACTCCTCCACGCTCATCTCGCCCAGCCCAGCGCCATCGAAGGCCTCCTGGTCACACTCCACGATGAACGTGCTGGTCTCGTGGTCGAAGGGGTACGCGTGGACCTGGAACAGCCCGTGCGGGGTGTCTCGAATGAAGAACTTGAACGCGTCGAAGACCTTGCGCGTGCCCAGCCAGATGAACTTGGCCGTCCCGACCTCGATGTCGGGCTTAAACTGCTCGGCCATCGCCGTGCGTGTCTTCGAGTTAATTCCGTCCGCCGCGACGATCAGATCGGCGTCCGCGAACGCGTCGATGCCCTCGACCTCGACTTCGAACTGCATGTGAACCCCGAGTTCGCCGCACCGGTCCTGCAGGATCTGCAACAGGCGCCGCCGGGCGATGCCGGAGAATCCGTGACCGGACGAGCGAACCGTTCTTCCGCCGAATCGAGTGTCGATCGCATCCCAATGAACGAACTCCTCGCGAATCCGCCGCGCCGTTTCCGGATCGGCCTCGAGGAAGTTGCCCAGGGTCTCGTCGGAGAAGACCACGCCCCAACCGAACGTCTCCCCGGCCCGGTTGCGCTCCAGCACGTGCACGTCGTGCTGAGGCTGCTGCTTCTTGAGCAGGAGGGCGAAATACAACCCGCCAGGACCACCACCGATGATGCCGATCTTCATGAACGAGCAGAGTCTACGGAGCCCCACCCACTGCGGTCCGTGATCTGAGGCGGTGAGAACCTTCACAGGGTATGCTCCGCGCCGCATGGCTCGACAAGACCGGTGGTTGATCGTCGCGTTCGGGCTCTCCGGCGCGGCGGCGCTGGGCTACGAGTTGCTGTGGACGCAGCTGCTCTCACTCGCGCTGGGCCATGAGACCTTAGGCATGCTAGGCGTCCTGGCGGGTTTCTTCGGGGGCATGGCCGCGGGCGCCGCGGTGCTGCACCCGCGCGTCCGCGCCGCAACGAACCCGGCCGCGCTCTTTGTGCGGCTGGAGCTGGTGGCCGCCGCCTACGCCATGGTTTCCCCGTGGCTCCTGCACGGGCTCGCGACCGCGATCCCGCCCATGCTCGGCTCGGCTGCCGGCGACAACGACTCCCCCCTCGCCCTCGCCATCGCGTTGGCCGTCTCTGCGCTCACCCTGCTCCCCGCCACCTTCTGCATGGGCGCGACCCTCCCCGCGTTGGTCGAGGCGCGACGCAGAGCCTTTGCCGATGAGCCGGAGGGACGCGGGGTTGGGCGCCTGTACGCCGCCAACGCGTTGGGTGCCACCGCCGGCGTTCTGCTCACGGTCTACGTGTTGCTTCCTCAGCTCGGGACCGCCGTAGGTGCCCTCGTGCTTGCGGCGATGGGCGGACTCAGTGCCTTCGTCGCCCACCGCTGGTCTTCGGGGCGCGCCCTCGAGCGTCGCGCGGACGCCGACGCGCCGCAGCTCGACGCGTCCGGCGACCCCGATCCCGAGGTCGCCAACGAGCCGTGGCTGCTGCTGGTTGTCCTCGGCGGCACCGGGCTGTGCGGCGTGGGCCTGGAGGTGGTGGGGGTCCAGATCCTCTCGCAGACCCTAGAGAACACGATCTACACCTTCGCCCACACGCTCAGCGTCTACCTGCTGGGAACGTCCATCGGCGCGTTCGCCTACGCGCGCCTGGTGCGGCCCGCGACCGCCGGTCGCCCCGCCACGGTCTTGGCCGGACTTCTGGTCGCCCAAGCCATCACCGTGCTCATCGCTTCGTTCGCCCTTTCGGCCGCTCCGGGGATCATGGCTAGCTTGGTGCCGAAAGACGCGACTTGGACCGTGCACCTGCGCGCCGAGCTGCTCGTCGCAGCCCTCGTCTTTGGGCCCCCAACCTTCGTCATGGGAGCCACGTTCAGTCACACCGTCGGCTTGCTCGCCCCGGCGGGAATCGGGCGTGCCTACGCGATCAACACGCTTGGCGGAGCCGCTGCCCCGCTGGTGTTCGCGCTGTGGGTCGTGCCCACCCAGGGCTACCGAGACGCGCTCTTCTTCGTCCTGTACGGCTACCTCTTCATCTTTGGCGTGTTCACGTGGTACCGCCGGTTCACCGCCAAGCAGCAGCTCATCGCGATCGTCGGCGTGGTCGCCCTGACCTTTACTGCGCCCGCGGACCTGGTGCTGGCCGCGCCCGAGGACGGATGGACGGTCCTCGAGCAGGAGGAGACCATGATGGGCCTCGTCATCGTGAGCGAGAACAAGGACCCCGAAAGCGGCAAGACTCTGCGACGACTGCAGGTGGGGCAAGAGTTCCGCATGGGGGGCGCTCGGGCGTTCGGGGAGCGCCGCATGGGGCATATTCCGCTTCTGCTGCATCCCCATCCGACGCGCGCGTTGTTCCTCGGCGTAGGAACCGGCGCGACCCTCGGAGCGGCGACGAGTCACGACAGCCTGATGCGCGTCGACGCCGTCGAGCTCATCCCCTCGGTCTTGGACCAGCTGCACTACTTCGAGGACATCAACGGCGGGGTGGCCAAGGCACCCAACGTGCACCTGCACGCCGCCGATGCGCGCCGCTTCGTCGCGGCCTCGACCGACGTCTACGACGTCGTCGTCGCAGATCTGTTTCACCCGGGGCGCAATGGTGCCGGCGGCCTATACGCCCGGGAGCACTTCGAGACCGTTCGAGACCACCTCGCGCCCGGCGGCATCTTCGCGCAGTGGATCCCCCTGTACCAAATGGACATGGAGACGCTGAAGGTGATCGTGCGAACCTTCACCGACGTGTTCGATCCGGCGCAGGCCTGGCTTGGCATCTACAACGTCGACACACCGGCCGTGGCGCTGATCGGAGGCGCCGATGCACAGGCGCTGCAGCTCGACCCCGTCCGCATTGCAGACGCGGTCGCGGCCCCCATCTACGCCGAAGTGCTGATGCAGGAGCCACGAGACCTCCTCGGCGCCGCGCTGATGGATCGCGAAGGCCTCGTCGCGTTCGCCGGAGACGGACCGCGCAACACCGACCTGCACCCTCGCGTGATGCTGCAGGCTCCCCAGGTCGCCTACGAAGGCAACCGAGGCCGGGGCTGGACCAACCTCTCCGCGATGCTTCAACATCGCACGACCCTGAAGCTCGCGGAGGGAACGCCCCCGCCGTGGCCTGCCGACGCGCAGCGATTCGCGGTGGCCATCGATGCCCATCTGCGGGCGGAGGCCGTCCGGGGGGCCACCGGGGACCCGAGCGATCTGGGGAAGCTCCCCGAGGCGGCCGTCATGCACTACCTCGAGGCGTACGAAGCTGCGCCGGAGTTCGCGTCGTCGCGGGGCATGCTGTACCTCACTGCCGCCCGCGCCCCGCAGCACATGCGCACGATCTTCGAGCGGATGCTTGCCCGCACCCCTGAGGAGCAGCGGGTCTATCAGGCCTATCTGCAGGCGCTGGCCGCGGCTCGCGACAAGCCCGAGTTCGACCGGGTGCGTGCGGTCGCGCAAGAGAAGTTCGGGCCCCCGCCAGGACTGTGAGAGCTCAGCCCTTCTTGCCTTTGCCGCCATCTGGACCGGCGGGGTTCTCGTCGGGGCAGAGCTGGGCGAAGTTGAGGTTGTCGATGTACCAGCCGTACTCGAAGCCACAGCAGTCGTCCGTGGTGTCGTAGCTGAACCGGACTTGCGCCTCCATCCCCGCGAACGCCGACGTATCGAGCATGATCGTGTCCCACTCGTCGGCACCCCGGGTCTGGACCTCGACGCAGAACGGGAAGTCATCCAAGGCCGGGTCGTCGCAGGCCGCCACGGCGGTCCAGGTCTCCCCGAGGTCGGTCGAGATCTCGACCCGCTTGATGTCGACCCCCGGCTCCTCCTCGTCGGCCCCACCCCCTTCGTCGATGTGCCACGAATCGAACACCAGCATGTCGGGCATGACGTCCACGGGGCTGGTCACGGTCGCGGTCACCAACTCGCCGGTGCCGTCTTGGGCTCCAACCGTAGAGCCGTCGTTGCCGACGAACGCCGTGTCCGCGGGCGCAATCGCGGGGCCCCCGTCCTCGTTGCCCGGCATCTCGGAGAAGCTCCTCCAACTCCCGCCGGAGACGGTGTTGATCGACCAGCCAGCCAGACCCGCCAAGAACGAGTCGTTCGGGCTCTCGCAGTCCAGACACGCGCCGTCCAGACAACCGTTGCAACTCTCCTCCCCCGCCGGGCAGTCCTCGCACGTCAGCAGGTTGACCAGGTCGTTGGGCTGGCAGTACCCGTCGGCGTCGCAGGAGTCCGCCGAGCCACAACTCGTCGCGTCTGCGGACCCGCAGGACTCGCCCGCTCCGACCGGGTCCAGCGTGCACGCGCCTGCGCCACCGCAGACGCCACCTCCACACTCCGTCCCAAAGCCGTCGCACGTTGCGTCATCGCCGCAGGCGCACTCGGTGGCGAAGTTGGTCATGTCGATGAACCACCCGCGCTCAAAGTCGCAGCAGCTGTCTCCGGTTTCGTAGCCGAACTCGACCACCCCGGCGAGGCCGACCATGTCCTTGGGAACCTCAAAGCTCACCTCGTCCCAATCGTCGCCATCGCGCAGGTCCACCGGCGTACACAGCGACTGGTCGACGTCGAGCGGGACGATCTTGCCGTCGGGTTGGCAGTCGTGAAGGGTGACCCAAGAGTCCCCGCCGTCGGTCGACACCCGCACCCGCTTGTTGTCGAAGCTCTCCCCGCCTTCGTCCAGGTGCCAGGATCGGAAGCTGAGCGCCGAGGGCAGCACGAAGGGTTTGGTGCGCGCGTAGGAGACTTCTTCGTGGCCGCCGGGATACGGGGCCGAACGGTTGCCATCGGTCCCAAAGACCTGACCCGCGAAGGGAATCGCTGGCAGCAGCATGCCGCTGCCTCCCCCACCACCGAACATTTTTCCGCCCGCCCCAAGGTATGCGGAGGGCGCTCCGGTGTAGAGCGCCCAATCGCCCGTCAGCTCCCAACCGAGCAAGGAACGCTCGGTGGTGAAGTCGTTGTCATCCGCAAACGCGACGCAGTCCGAGCATGACCCCGCCGCGCACCCGCACTCGAGTCCATCACACTCCGTGCAGGCTGCCCCGTCGCCCGCGACATTGTCGAGGCACGTTCCTTCACCGTCGCAGGTGTCGGCCGCGTTGCACTCCGCCTCGGATGCGTCGCCGCAGGCCGTCCCCGCCGCTGCGTTCGTGACCACGCAGCGGCCGCCCTCGCACGTCGCGTCTGCACACTCGGTCACAAGGTCCGCGCAGTCATCGGGACCGCCGCACGCGGGGTCGTCGGTCGTGTCCGAACTGTCGGGGTCGAGGGTGGGGTCCGTCGTCGTCGTACCAGGATCCGTCGTCCCGGGGTCCGTCGTCGTACTCGGGTCCACCGTCGGGTCCACCGTCGGGTCCACCGTCGGATCTGTCGTCGGGTCTGTCGTCGGGGCCCCGGTACTCGATCCACCGTCGTCGTCCGTGGGACCATCGCCGGGGACGTCGTCGGTGCACCCGGCAAAGGGCGCGAGCGCAGCGAGCAAGGCGAGGGACCGTCGTACACAGAGCGTAAGCATCTCCTGCAACGTGCCTCGTTCCCCAGTCTCAGCGCAATGTCGGCGCGGTTCACTTTGTGAAACACTCCCCGTTGCGCCCGGGTCGACGCCCCGCCGCCGCCGACCATGCGCGAACCTGACCAGATCGATCGTCTCTCGGCGTGGGTCCCTTGGGTCCTGACCGGCCTGGGACTGGCGCTGTTCGTCTCGATTCGCCTGCAGCTCTTCGAGGACGAAGTCCCCAATCCAGACATCTCCGGCATCCTTTACAACGCGGACGGCCTGCTTCGTGGGGAGCTGCCCTACGTCGACAACGCCGAGATCAAGCCCCTGGGCGCCTTTTACGTCGTCGCGGCCGCCTTTGAGGTCTTTGGGCGCGACCTCGACGCGGTGCAGTGGGTCTTCACCGGGTGGTTGCTGCTCGGGCTGCCGGCCATGGTGCTCGGGCTCCCACCGGGCGCCACCCGAACCGACAAAGCGCTCGCCATGGGGGTCTACCTGTACTACGGGGGCATGTTCACCTACAATTACACCGCCTGGATGATGCCGGTGTATGCGTGGGCATTCGCCGCGATCCTTCGCAGCCTGAGCGCGCACAGCCTGAGATGGGCGGTGCTCGGCGGAGTGGCATCGGCCGTCGCGTTTGGATTCATGCAGCGCGGCGGTGTCCTGGGGATTGTGGCCCTAACGCTGTGGGGGCTGGATGCGCGGCGCGAGCAGCCGCAGTGGGTCATCTTGGGGGGCTGGGTCGCGGGTGCGCTCCTCGGGGCAACGCTGATGGCCGGCCCCTATATCGCGGTGGGTGAGGTTGGCGTTCTGCTCGAGCACTTGCTGCCCCTGTCGTTGTTCTCCGCCTACACCGGCAGCGCCTCGGGCGGGTTCTTCGTCGGCCTTGTGCACCTGCCGGGCCTGCTCGCGGGAACCTTCGGCGGCGCGCTTGTCCTCGCCGTGCTCGGCCTCGTGCTCTCCAGGCGCGCCCGAGACCATCGTGCCGGGCCCGCCGCGGTGTTCGTGGTGCTCTCGATCATCGGCACAGGGCTGGGTGGGGGACGCTTCTACCTGCACTACATGCCGCAGGTGCTGCCCGCGTTGGCGGTCCTGGTCGGCGCCCTGGGCTTGGGACGATGCCTCGAGGACACACACGAAGACCCGCGCTGGCGAGCCGGAGTCCTCGCGCTCCTCGGCCTCATCCTGTGTGGGGCGGTCTACTCCGTCGCCGCCGGCGATCCGCACCGCTACGAGTCCCGAGCGCGCCGACTGAACAACGGCAAGAGCGCAGCCCAGGCCGCCGGGGCCCATATCCGTGCTCGCACGGATCCGGGCGATACGATCTACGGGTGGGGTTGGACCGCATGGCGCGTCTACTTCTGGGCCGATCGCCGCGCTCCAGGTCGCTACTACAAGGCGCTCGGTCTCGTGACGACCTTCAACACCAACACCGCATTCGACCCCGGCGATGACATCGTGTTCGCGCCCGGCGTTCACAGCCAAGCCTTTATCGCCGACTTCGATGCCCGACCACCGAAGTACGTTGTCGTGAGCCCTTCCTTTACCCAAACCTTCGGGGCTCGAGCCGAACCGCTCGACGCGTTCGAGGACCTGCGCGTGCGGTTGCAGCGGGACTATCGGCCCGAAGCCGAGTTCGGCGACCTGCTGCTGCTGCGTCGCCAGTGAAACGGGTCAGTCCGAAGAGAACGGGTTCTTCAGGTCTGGGTTCGAGCGGTCGTTCGACGCCGCCCTCGGACCGACTTTGGGGCTCGCCTGCGCCGCAACGTGAGGCTCGGGCGCTGCCGCTGTGGGGCTGGCTTTGGACTTGCGAGGGCGCTTCGGCTTGGAGCCACGCGCAGGCGCAGGGGGTGGAACTCGCGGCTCGGCGGCAACCTTGGGCTTGGCCTGTTCGACGACGGGCAGATTCGCGTGCAGCGACGGTGGCGGGAGGGCGGGCGTGGCCAGGCGCGGAACCCGAAGCTCGACGGGTCGTAACGGCGTCCTCGGGCCGGGTGCTGCCGCTGCCACGAGGCCGAACAGTGC
>CAYGTG010000249.1:0-8869 GCA_964352485.1 uncultured Nannocystaceae bacterium
GTTCTGCTGCTGCCTACCGATGTCTGGGTGCCTGTGGGCGTGTCGGTGGTGGCGGATTCGGTTCCGGCGGACTCGGTGCCGTCAGCCCCGGTGTCGCCGCCGTCGTCTCCGTCGTCGCAGGCGGCGAAGGAGAGGCAGAGGCTGGAAGCAAGAAGGAAGGAAAGCTTGTTACGGAGCATCAGTACGGACCCAATCTCCCGGGGCTGGGCGCCATCGTCCATCAGCGGCGCCGCGTTCATGACCCGGATATCCAGTGACCCTGCCACAGCGCCGTTTTGGGGGCAAAAGAAAACCCGTGAGGATCCCACTTCGTGCTCCAGGAAGGATGCGAAATGCGCGAAAATCGGCAGGGTTTTGTGGATTCGCGTACACTCGGCGCAGCGGGAGAACAGCGCATGGAACTCCAAAAACGCCTCTGGATCGTGACCGGCCTGCTATCGACCGGCCTTTTTGCCGCGAGCTGCGGCCCGGCTGTCGAAGCTGGCGAGTGCGCGGAAGGCTCGCCGTGCCCCCGCGGCGAGATGTGCAACCTCGACGAGGCCATCTGCGAGCTCGTCGACCTCCCGACCGATGCCACCGAGTCCCCGGCGCAGGCCAGCTTTACGGGCAAAGACATCCCGTTCTTCCGGGGCCAGGTCTGCACGGTCACCGAAACGGCAGCCGGCGAGGCGTTTCCGGTCTACATGAGCCCCTGCCTACACCCTTGCCTCGACGTCTCACAGTTCGAGTTCAAGCACTCGTGGACCTGCACCGGCAGCACCTGCTCGGCCTACGCAGCTCTGTTCCTCACCGTCGACTCCGTGGGCTCGTGTCCCGAGGATGCGTTCGGCCAGTTCGCCGCCGGGCAGTGTCAGTACACCAACCCGGTCACGCTCAGCATCGATCCCACCTACGGTGACGGCTCGCCCGTGCAAGGCACGATGGAGCTCGAGATTCCGTTCTTGTCCAACCGGGACGCGGAGTTCATCACTGCTTCGGGCGGCGATCCCACCGAGATCGAGTTCCGCATCCAGCAGTACCCGCAAGATCCCGGACGCATCGTCAGCGGCGCGCCGATCAGCATTCTCGACTCCAACGCGGCACCTCCGGCCGACTGCGGCGACGATGGCAGCGCCTGCGACTGTTTCGAAGTTGGGTTCTGAGGCCCAGGTCGAAGCCGCCAAGGTCGGCCTTGTCCTCTCCGGCGGCGGAGCACGAGGAGCGTACGAGGTCGGCGTGCTCCGCTACGTGCGTGAGCAGATCCCGATCCCGACGCCGTTTCATGTCATCACCGGCAGCAGTGTCGGTGCGATCAACGGCAGCTACATCGCGGCCACGTGCGAGCGCCCCCGGGCTCAGGCTCGCGCTCTGGCCCACGTCTGGAATGAGATCAAGCTCGACGAGGTGTATCGCTTCGGCTGGGAGCAGATGCGGACGCTGCCGCAGGTGCTGTTCGGCCGCGACCTCCCCAAGCTGACGCATGGCTCCACGGTCGGCGGACTCGTCGACGCGCAGCTGATGCAGAAGGTTGTTCGGGACCTCATCCCGTGGCAGGGCATCACCGAGAACCTTCATCGCGGTCATCTGCACGCGTTTGCGTGCAGCGCCACCGAGCTGGCGACAGGCGTGACGACGGTGTTCGTGCAGACGCGAGACGGAACGGTCGGGGAGTGGCCACGCCTTCCCGGCCAGGAGATCGTTCCAACCGCGATCACGGCCGCGCACACCCTGGCCTCCGCCGCGATCCCGGTGCTCTTTCCTGCGGTCCGGGTCGGCGATCAGTTCTACGTCGACGGCAGCCTTCGGCAAAACACGCCGATTCGACCGGCGATGCACCTGGGCGCGGATCGACTGCTGGTCGTGGGCCTGCGTCACAACAAAGAAACCCAGACCGCGCAAGAGCGGGCCCGCGAAGAAGCGAGCACGATCTATCCCAACGCGGTCTTCATGGCGGGCAAGATCCTCAACGCGTTGCTGCTCGACAAGCTCGAGGCAGACCTCGCCCGCATCGAACGCACCAACGAGATGATTCGCGCCGGGACGAAGATCTACGGGCCCGAGTTCGCTCGAAAGATCGCCGAAGGCATCCGCGGTCGCGAGGGGCGGCCGTACAAGGAGGTTCAGCTGGTGCTGATTCAGCCCAGCCGGGATCTGGGGGCGGTGGCCCATGAGGTGATGCAGCGGACCCGACTCAAGGCCCACAGCGGCATGATGGCCCGGTGGCTGCGGCGGATGAGCGAGGGTGCGGACGACGTGGCCGAGAGCGATCTGGCCAGCTACGTGTTGTTTGACCCCGACTACGTGCACGAACTCATCGAGCTGGGGTACCGCGATGCGGCTGCACAGCACGACAAGCTCGTTGCCCTGTGGTCGTAGACACTCCGGTGAGAAACCGCAACACGGCGTCGGCTGGCGCTGCGGTACACCCACAGGCATGGCGTACAAGGTCGTGACACTCGGCGGGGACGGCATCGGTCCCGAAGTGATGGCCCAGGGTCTGCGCGTGCTCGAAGCCGTCAGCAAACCGCTGGGCATCGAGTGGGCTCTCGAAGACATCCCCTGTGGGGGGCAGTTCTACCTGCAGCACGGGTCCCGAGATTGGCCCGAGGGGTCGGAGGCCAAGTGCAAGGCCGCCGACATGATCCTTCTTGGCGCGGTCGGCTGGCCTGACCCCAAGAGCAAGGGCCCGGTCACCATGGCCAACGGAAAGATGGCCGGGTACTCCGCCGTCATTGGCAACCGCACCAACCTCAACCTGTTCGCCAACGTCCGTCCGGTGAAACTCTACAAGGGCGTGCAGCACCGGATTCACGGCCAGCACAAGCAGGTGTGGACGCCGGGTCAAGTCGACATGGTGATCGTCCGCGAGAACACCGAGGGCCTCTACTCTGGGGTGGGTGGAAAGCTGTCCCCTGGAGGCACCACGGAAGTCGCGATGGACACCCGCGTCATCACGCGTCGGGGGTCTGAGCAGGTCGTCCGGCACGCGTTCGAGCTTTGCAAGCGCCGCAACACCGGAGCGCCGCGCGATGGGAAACTCCGCGTCACGGCAATCCTCAAAGACAACGTCCTTCACGGTGACCATCTGTTCCGGGACATCTTCTTCGAGATCGGCGAGGAGTACCCGGAGATCGAAAAAGAGACAGCGATCGTCGACGCGTTCACCCAGTGGCTCATCTGCGAGCCCGAGCGCTACGACGTCTGCGTCACCACGAACATGTTCGGCGACATCGTCACCGACCTCGCCTCCGTGCTTCAGGGCGGCATGGGCATGGCCGCCAGCGCAAACGTCGGCACCGAGCACGGCATGTTCGAGCCGATCCACGGCAGCTCGCCCTCGGACGCTGGCAAGGACCGCCTCAACCCGATCGCCACCGTGATCTCCGTCAAAGAGGGGCTCGACTGGCTGGCTGGGCGCAAGGGCGACGACAAGCTTGCCAAGGCGGCGGACGCCATCGACAAGGCGGTGGTCGAGCTGCTCGAGTCCGGTTCACCGCTGACCGTCGACTTGGTCGGCCCCGATCGTGCCGCAACATGCAGCGAAGTTGGCGGTGCGCTGGCCGAGCTCGCCGCCGCCAAGCTCAGCTGAGCACCCGACCACTGGTGTCGACTCGAGAGCGCTCGGTTATTTGACTGGGTTGCGCCGGCTTGGGACGCTGGTCGCGATCGTGTTGGTTCCCTGTTCAGTCGCGCTTCTCGGCCTCCTCGCGGCGCCCGAAGCCGAGGCGGCCGATGTGTCGCCGGGCGCGTCGTCGCAGGCCCAGCCGACGCTCGACGCAACGCCGTGGATCCGCCGCCATCCGCCGCGGCGCAACATGTTCCACCTCGGCGTGTTTGGGGGCGTGCTGTTTCCTGCCCGCGACATCGAGCTGTTCCAGATCGACGACGCGCAGCCCAACCAGGGGTTCAAGTCCTATCGTGCCGTGGCGCCGGAGTTCGGGGCCCGGTTTGGCTACTTTCCGCTCGATTTCCTGGGCCTCGAGGCCGAAGGGGCGCTCGCGCTGGGCCAAGTCGAAGGCGACGCGAGGGCGACGCTGTGGACGTTTCGTGGCCACGTGATCGGCCGGATCCCCCGCTGGAGCGTGACGCCGTTCGTGCTCGCGGGCGCAGGCGTCCTCGGAGTGCGTAGCGACGCCACGGCGGTTGGCAATGATTCCGACCTGGCCTTTCACCTGGGCGGAGGTCTCGCTGTGCACCTCACCCGAGCGCTCACGCTGCGGCTCGAGGTGCGCAACGTGATCAGTCCGCAACAGGGCGAAACCGGCGGCGGCACCAACAGCCCCGAGGTGCTTCTCGGGTTCGGCTGGACCCGGCGCCCGGCTGCGGAACCTCGACCGACGCGCCCTCGGTTCGTTGCCGACCCCCCGCCGCCTCCGCGTGCCGACGCGGACTCGGATGGGTTCTTCGATGACGAGGACGCGTGCCCCAGCGAGGTCGGTGTCGCGCCCGATGGGTGCTCCGAGCAAGACGCGGATGGGGACGGCGTGCTCGGGGATGCGGATGCGTGTCCGAGCGACAAGGGTCCGGAGCCCGACGGGTGTCCGGTCGCGGACTCGGACGGAGACGGTATCGACGACGAGAAGGACGCCTGCCCGCAGGAGCCGGAGACGTTCAACGCGTTTGACGACGCCGACGGATGTCCCGACGCATTGCCCGAAGACCTCGGCGCGTTCGAAGGCACCCTCGAAGGCGTCAACTTTGGGATCGACAGCGCGCGCCTGCGTCCCTCGTCCAAGAAGAACCTCGATGCGGTCGTGGCGGTGCTGGCCAAGTACCCCAAGGTGACCGTCGAGATCAGCGGACACACCGACTCCAGCGGAGCGGCCGAGCACAACGTCGAGCTGTCGAAGTCGCGGGCCGAGTCGGTCAAGGCCTACCTGGTCGAGCGCGGGGTCGACGACGCCCGGGTCGAGACTCGTGGGGCGGGACCCGACGAGCCGATCGACACCAACGCGAGCGCCGAAGGTCGGTCTCGAAATCGTCGGATCGAGTTTCGGCTGCTCAACTGCAACTGCGGTGGTTGAGTCCGCCGCGAGTCACAGCAGCGACGAGTAGATCGCGTGGCGGCCCACGCCGATACGCTCGAGTCGCTCTTCTTTCACCAAGGCGCCCAGGTGGTGTCGAAGCACCTTGCGGTCCAACCGGGTGTACTCCTCGATGTCGTCGAGGGTGACCTCGCCGTTGCCCTCGATGAAGGGGAGCACCTGGCGAGCGAACTCGTCGGGTTCGATGCCGCCATCGTGAGGCTCGGCCTTGGCCTTGCCCTTGCTCTCGTTCTCCGCCTTCTGCGCGTATGCGTCACCAAGCTCGTCTTCGAGAATGCGCTCTTTCTTGCGCCGCTTGGTCGCAGGCTTCTTGGCCTTGTCCGTGAAGCCATCTCGGAGGTCGCCGAGCGTGATCTTCGCGAACTGAGTCCACAGGCCGCGAGCGGCGAGGAACTTGACCAGGTCACCGAGCGTGACGCCCTCGGGGTTCTTCAGTCCCTTGAGCGTTTCGAGGGCGCTGAGCCGCTCGAGTTCGTCGTCGGACGCATCGGGGGAGAGCATGTCGCTTGTGCTGCTGGGTGGCATGGTCGAAAACCGCGACTCGGGGAGACGTGGAACACTTCGCTCCAACCGCCACCAGCCGTCCGAACCTCGGTGAGATGATGCGGGAAGCTGCCTCAGGCCGCAAGGCCCGGGCGTCCTGGGGCCTCCTGCCGCGCTCAGCCGCGCCAAAGCCGGTGCTCCATCATCACGCGGGTGAGCGCGAGTGATGTCGAATCGTTTGTAGATATTGCCGAGGTGCATGGTCACCGTCCGCAGGCTGATGTGGAGCTGCGCCGCAATACCGGGATTGGTGAGCCTTTCGAGCACCAACTCCGCCACCTCGAGTTCGCGCGGGCTTGCATGCTTGAGAAGGCAGCGCTGCGGACACGTCGTGTGTCCGCGCGGTTTGACGGTTGTTCGCGAAATCGAGGCGTCCTCGTCCTCGTCCTCGTCCTCGTCCTCGTCCTCGTCCTCGTCCTCGTCCTCGTCTTCTTCGGCGATCCCCAGCCCCGTCGCGCAAGAGGACGACGATGCGTTCGTCGGGGACAGGAACGGGCTGACGGTCAGGTTTCCCGCGGGCACGAGATCGAGGACGAGGGGGGACAAGGTCACGGAGGCCTCGGCGGGACCGAAGCCGACCGCGTCGCGGCGGGATTTGTCGACGACGAGCGCGGCCGCGCTGAGGTTGGGGCCGGTGTCGAGTTGGGCACAAGCGAGGTGCCCGAGCCCGTCGCGTCGTTGGGGGTTTTTTTTTTTTTTTTTCTGATACACCGGAAATCTCCACCGGGACGAAGTGAGACCGAAAGGCCTGGGGTGAGAGCTCCGGCGCTCTTCTTGAGCGGGAATGGGAGGATCTTCGTGGGTGCACAAACCTGAGCGAAATCGACCACTTGGGTAGGAGCGAATCCGACCTCCACATACTGGGTCAGGCAACCCTCCATGTCCCCGAGCGGAGATCTCTTCGGTGGGTTCTTGCCCTGTGTTGGTGCCGACCCGTCACGGAGCTGTGACCACCTGGCTGCGGGGAGCCCGCCGATGAGCGGAAGCCGCGCGGCCGCTTTGCCGGGCGGTCTACGCGTAGGACGCTGTGGGACAGTGTTTCAAACGATCTTCGGGGGGATCGGAGGATCTCCCGCGGTGCGCGCGATGGGGCGCGAAACCACAGTGCCTGTGGATAACCCTGTGGAGAACTTGGGGACTCCCCCTACCGTCTCCTCGGCCGGAATTGTGGACAACCCCACGACAAAACTTGAGGTCAACTTCTTGCCACACCCCAACATGTTGTGGTTCTAATACCAACCGCCCCAACATGAGGGGGCACCGAGGGTTATCCCACTCCTCACCACGTCTAGCTGGCGTGAGCGCGTCACCCGCGCATCTTCTCCGAATCCACCGCGGGTTCAGCGCTCTACCGGGACCTCGAACCCAGAAAACGGCACCGCTCCTTGGTGCACCACGCTTCTCTCTCAGAAAGCGTGCTCAGGCTGCTGTCGCCGCCCCGTTTTTCGAGACCCTACCGCCCGCGCCGCTCCGCTTGTCTGCTCTTCTGTTCAGCTCTCTGTGCTCTCCGCTCTTTTCCTCTCCCGCTCCGCTCTCTCCTCCGCCCCTCCCGCTTTGCTCTCCAGGCCGACCCGATGAAACTCGCCCGCCATTTCACCTCCGCTGACGCTCCCAACCCTTCCGAAGGTGACTTCCAAGGCATCGAGTTCGAAAACCGAACATCCAAGATCACCAACCCGGATGGCTCGGTCGTGTTCGAGGCGAACGACATCGCGGTTCCCAAGGGCTGGTCTCAGGTTGCGGTCGACATTCTCGCCCAGAAATACTTCCGCAAGGCCGGAATCCCCAGCCGCACCCGCCGGGTACCCGAGCCAGGTGTGCCGCAGTGGCTGTGGCGCAGTGAGCCCGACGAAGAGGAGCTCGCCGAGCTTTCGGCCGAAGAGCGCACCCGAGGAGAGCAGGACAGCCGCGAGGTCTTCGCTCGCCTCGCCGGTTGCTGGACGTATTGGGGATGGCGTCACGGATACTTCTCGGACGAAGCCTCGGCCCGCGCCTACTACGACGAGATGTTGTTCATGCTGGCCACCCAGCGGGCCGCACCCAACAGCCCGCAGTGGTTCAACACCGGGCTCAACTGGGCTTATGGGATCACCGGCCCCGCGCAGGGCCACTACTACTGCGAGCCCGAGACCGGTCGCGTACGCAAGTCCAAGACCGCCTACGGTCGTCCGCAGCCCCACGCATGCTTCATCCAGTCGGTCGACGACGACCTCGTCGGCGAGAACGGGATCATGGATCTGTGGGTTCGCGAAGCTCGGCTGTTCAAATACGGATCGGGGACCGGCACCAACTTCTCGCGCATTCGTGCCGAGGGCGAGCGGCTCTCGGGCGGCGGTCGTTCCAGCGGCTTGATGAGCTTCTTGCGGATCGGTGACCGGGCCGCCGGCGCGATCAAGTCGGGCGGCACCACGCGCCGCGCCGCCAAGATGGTCGTCGTCGACATCGACCACCCCGACGTCGAGTCCTTCATCGACTGGAAGGTCATCGAAGAGCAGAAAGTCGCCGCGCTCGTCACCGGCTCGCGCCTTTGCAACGAGCACCTCAACAACGTGCTTCAGGCAGGCTGGGGCAATGCGGACGTGACGAACGACGACCGCTGGAAGCCGTCCGCCAACAAACCGCTTCGCAAGGCCATCCGAGCCGCTCGCAAGGCCGAGGTCAACGAAAACTACATCCAGCGCGTCCTTCAGCTGGGGGAGCAAGGTGCCAAGTCGATCGCATTCCAGGAGTACGACACCGGTTGGGACTCCGAGGCATACGGCACCGTCTCCGGTCAAAACTCGAACAACTCGGTTCGACTCACCGACGCCTTCCTCGAGGCGGTCGAGAACGACGAAGACTGGCACCTGCGTCGTCGCACCGACGACTCGGTGGTCAAGACACTTCGGGCGCGCGAGCTGTGGAACAAAATCTCGTTTGGCGCCTGGTCCTGCGCCGACCCGGGCCTTCAGTTCGACACCACGATCAACGACTGGCACACGTGTCCGGCATCGGGTCGCATCAACGCCAGCAACCCGTGCTCCGAGTACATGTTCCTCGACGACACGGCCTGCAACCTGGCGTCGCTGAACTTGATCAAGTTCGTGCAAACCGAGGGGGAGCACAAAGGCAACCTCGACACCGAGGCCATCCAGCACGCATCACGTCTGTGGACGGTCACGCTCGAGATCGCCGTGCTGATGGCTCAGTTCCCCAGCAAGCAGATCGCCGAGCTCAGCTACCGGTACCGCACGCTCGGCCTGGGATACGCGAACATGGGGACCTACTTCATGACGCGCGGGCTGCCCTACGACTCCAAGGAG
>CAYGTG010000249.1:8879-9178 GCA_964352485.1 uncultured Nannocystaceae bacterium
CGGCGGAACTCGCTGAGGAGCTGGGTGCGTTCGCGGGCTACGACGACAACCGCGGGCACATGCTCCGCGTCATGCGGAACCATCGGCGTGCCGCCTACGACGCGCCCAAGCACGAGTACGAGGGCCTCAACACCCCGCCGGTCGGGATTCCCCAAGACCTGTGCCCCGCGTATCTGCTGGGCCCCGCTCAGCAAGAGTGGGACCGGGCGCTGCGGCAAGGCGAAGAGCACGGCTATCGCAACGCGCAGGTCACCGTGATCGCGCCCACCGGCACGATTGGTCCCTTGATGGATTGCGAC
>CAYGTG010000250.1:0-9159 GCA_964352485.1 uncultured Nannocystaceae bacterium
GGACCGCAGGTCAACGCCTGTCGGAGATCCGACAGCACCTGTCGGAAGAACAACCGATGCCACAGGCACAGCCGGAGTTGTCTCGACTTTTCCCTGGCCCGCAACTTGTATACGCCCTTGGCATGCACGCACAGCCAGCCGAGGTCGGCCACGTTCAACCCGCACGCGCCGCCGAACCACCGAAACCGAACATCGCCACGTGGCTCGTGCTGCCGGTGCTCGCCGTCGCCGTCCCGTGGTGGACGTGGCGGTTGCTCGGCACCACGCTTCCCATGCCCGCCGCCTCCGGCGTTCCGTTGCTCGGGGCCGTACTCGTGATCCTGGTCCTGGAGCGCTTCTTCCCCGTCCACAGTGCGTGGAACCGCCGCCCAGAAGGCTTGGACCTCTTCCTGCTCGTCGTGGGCCGGGGCGTCGATGTCGCCTTGTTGGCGGCCACGGTGTTCGCGGCCGGCGCGGTGGGGGATTCAATCCGAATCACCAGCCTGTGGCCCGCGTCGCTGCCGGTCGCAGTGCAGGTGCTCTTCGGGGTGCTCGTGGCCGAGTTCTTGCGCTACGGAATTCACCGGTACTCGCATCGCCCCGGGTTGTGGTGGCGGATTCACCGAACCCACCACGAACCGCAGCGCATGTATTCACTCAACGGGCCTCGCCTTCACCCGTTCAACTATCTGTGGGTGTCCGCGGCGCACGGGGTTCCCATACTCCTGCTCGGTGCCCAGCTGGAGGTCGTCTTGGTCGTCATGAACCTCACGGCTGTCTTCGTGGTCTTTCAGCATGCGAACCTGCGGCTGCGCTTCGACGGGCTCAACCGATTCCTCGCAACGCCGGACGTGCACCGAATTCACCACGCAAGGGAGCAGGTCGGTCAGGGCGTGAACGACTCGATCGTCCTGCTGTTCATCGACCGCCTGTTTGGGACCTACGTGGCCGCAAGACCCAGCACTGCTGTCGACGGCATCGGTTGCACACAGCCCGGGAGTCGAGCGGGGAACTCGACCGCCCACGGGTTGGTAGCATCAACGCGATGACGAGCGCGACCCAGGTTCGAGACGTCGGGACCGTGTTCCTGCTCAAGCGGCCGCTCATCGTCGCGCCGGGCGTCGTCGCCGGGATCGTGATGCTCATCGCCGCTGGGGTTCGTGGCCCGCAACTCATCGCGCTGGCCTGCCTTCTGTCTACGATGTTCTTGCTGTTTTGCGTCGAGGCTTGGTACGGGCGCCGCACGCTGGTGAGTGAACGATGGTTGTTGTGGTCGCTGCGGCTGACCGTCACCGCTCTGTGCCTTGCGTGTGGCCTCAGCGGCGGCTTGCACAGTCCGTTCTTGCCGCTGACGTTCGCGCCCGTGGTCGTCGCCTTCGCCGCGTTCGGACGGGCGCGCAGCGCGGTTGTGCGAACACGGTGCGCGCGCCATGGACGGTGTACATTGAGGGTCCAACCCCGACAGGACGCTCGTTTTCGCGGTGTGACGGAGCCTGGGGCGCAAATCTCAGTCGCGGCCGCGACGAATCTCTGAGCGTGCGTCTGAAGGGGTACGGACCCTCGAACGACAATGTCTGGAGAATGCCCAAACGACGAGCTGCTGGTGCAGATGCTCGACGGGAAGCTTCCTGCGGACCAACTCCAGCGGCTGCACGAGCATGTCGACGCCTGCCGTGCCTGCTCGGAGCTGCTTCGAGAACTTGGCCACGTCGCGGAACCGACCATGCCCGTTGGTGGAGCCGATCTCGCCCCATGGACTGCGGCGCAACCCTCCGGAAAGCTCGGTCGCTACGCGGTGCTTGGCATGCTCGGCAAAGGTGGGATGGGGACCGTCTACGTCGCGTTCGACCCGGACCTGGATCGCAAGGTTGCGCTCAAGGTGCTGCACGTTGGCAGTGACCGCGCACAAAAGCGGCTCTTGCGAGAGGCCCGTGCGATGGCACAACTCTCCCATCCCAACGTTGTCCCCGTGCACGAGGTTGGGACCTTTGACGGGGGGCGATTCGTCGCCATGGAGCTCATCGAGGGGGGGACGCTTGGCGCGTGGGCGTCTGGACGAGGGTGGCGAGAGGTTCTGCGCGCCTGCATAGAGGCCGGCCGCGGCCTGCAGTCCGCGCACGAAGCCGGTCTCATCCACCGCGACTTCAAGCCCGCCAACGTTCTTTGCGATGCGAGCGGAAGAGCTCGGGTGACAGACTTTGGGCTGGTCCTGGCAAGGGCCAGCGCCGAGACGACAACCGCAGATGTCGAAGACAGGGACACCCGCTCGCGCAGCGATGCGCTCACGCAGACCGGTTGGGCCGTCGGGACGCCCGCCTACATGGCACCGGAACAAGCCGCGAGCGCGAGCGCAGACGAGCAGTCGGATCAGTTTTCGTTCTGCGTGACCACGTGGCAGACCTTGTCCGGCTCGCATCCGTGGGACGGAGGCCGCACTCGCACCCCGCCGCCCCGCTGGTCCATCGACGCTCCCAAGGTTCCGCGCCGAGTTGTCGAGGCTCTCGAGCGAGGCTTGAGCGTAGCCCCCGAGGAACGATGGCCCTCGATGGCCGCACTGCTGGGCGAGCTGGAATCCGCGAGCGCTCCAACCCGAACCGGGCTTCGTGTTGTGGTCGGTCTCACCGTCGTCGGAAGCGTTGGACTTGCGGCTGCGTTGGTGTCGTCGCGCCCGTCGGCCGAGACTCCGTGTGCGGATAGCGCCCAATACCTGACCGGCGTGTGGGACGGCAAGCGTCGCTCCGAGGTTCGCGACGCGTTGCTTGCGACCGGCGTCACGAACGGCGATGAGATATCAGCGCGGGTCGAGACGGTTCTGGACGAGTATGGCGAAGCGTGGACGCAGGCCCATCGCAGAGCATGTCTTTCGACGCTGCGCGGCGAGCAGTCTCCCGCCCTGCTCGACCAGAAAATGGCGTGTTTGCAGACCCGGATCGCGGGCTTGGATGCGTTGGTCGACGTCCTCGTCGAGGCAGATCCGAGCGTCGCGAGCCGAGCCGTTTTCGCCTCTCGCGCACTCTCGCCGCTGGACCGTTGCGAAGATGCCGCCGCACTCGGGGACTCGGCCTGGACGCCGCAGCCCCAGCAAGTCGCATCGGTCGCGCGAACCCAAGACCACGTGAGCCGTGCCTTCGCGCTACAGAGCGCGGGGCGGTATGCCGAGGGCCTGGTGGAGGCTCGATCTGCGGTACGCATCGCCGAAGACCTCGAGGGCTCACCCATCCGGGACGAAGCCCAATACCGCGAAGGGAAGCTCCTCGACTCGGTGGGGGAGCATCAGGCCGCGGCCGAGGTCCTTCAAGAAGCAGCACTGCGCTCGGGGAGGAACGGGCACGACGAGACGGCCGCCAAGGCGTCCACGATGCTCGTGCACGTGCTCGGCGGACGCCTGGCCCAGTTGGAGGAGGCGGCGACGTGGGGACTGCACGCCGATGTGGCGATCGATCGCGCGGGCCTTGGGCAATCGTGGAAAGCCAGGCTGCACACCAACCTTGGCGTCGCGTACAACTTCGCGGGGAAGTTCGACAAGGCGAGCGCGGAGCTCGAGCGCGCGATCTCGCTGGCCTCGGGCGAAGGGGGAGATGACGATGGCCTGACGTACCTGGCCGCCATCGCGGAGATGGCCAATCTTCATCAGTCCCGCGGACATCATGACGAAGCGCTGCAGCTGTATCGGCGAGCCGCCGAACTCGCCGCGGATGCAAACGGCCCGGGCCATCCGATGTTGGGTACCCAGTTCGACAACATGGGGAACTCGTTGAGGGCGCTGGGGCGGTTCGAAGAAGCGCGCTCGTATCACGAACGGGCGCTGGAGATCTTTGCCGACCAGGGAACGGATCATCCCGTGTATCGAGCGGCGCTCTCGAATCTCGGGGGAACGCTTCTCGTATCCGGTCAGCTCGACGAGGCCATCGAGGTGTTCGAGCGCGCTGCAAAATCCCCGACGGGTCGCGGCGACGACATCAACACAGCGGTGGCCTACGTCAACATGGCCGGCGCCCTTGCTGGCGCGGAGCGCTTCGACGAGGCTGTTACCTACGCGCAGCGCGGTCTGAAGGTCTTGGAGCAGCGACTCGAGCCTGGGCACCCCTTTGTCGCGGGTGCGCTCATCAACCTGGGCTTGAGTCACCTGGCAGCCGGAAACCCTCGGGCTGCCCGTGCGCCCCTGCGTCGGGCGCTGGAGGCTGCCGAGGGCCAGGAGTTTCCACCCGGCGACCTCGCGTCGGCGCAGTTCGGCCTGGCCCGGGCGCTCGGGTTGTCGCCCGAAGCGCTCAGCCTGGCTCGTGACGCCGCGGCCGCATTCGCCGAATTGGGTCGGGTGGACGACGTGGCCGAGGTGGAGGCGTTCTTGGCGGACTGACAGCCTCCGCGCGGCTCCGTGTCGAGCCATGAGCAACCTCTCGCGTGCTGCGGGGCGCCGGGGGGCGCCGCGTCGTACGATCGCGGTTGTGAAGGATCGTCTGTCGGCGGCGTTCCTCGAGGCGATTCGGCCCACCACAGCCGCGGAACTCGAGTGCGCAGACCTCGAGGCCCGACTGCGGGACATCGTGCACTCGCCAAGCCAGCGTTCGCCCGGACTCGAGCTCGACGAGCTGGACTTCATCGACCACCCACGCGGCGATGCGGCGCGTGGCGAAGGCCCCGCAGCGTGGTTTGAGCACGTCCGGGCGGGAGACTTGTGGCTGGCGTTTGCGTGCGCAACGGGGAACTCCGCGGGCATCAAGGCGTTCGAGCAGGAGTTCGCCGAGGACATTGGTCGGGTGGTGCGTCGGTTCGGCAGCACGTCGGAGCAACGCGATGAGTTGCTGCAGGCATTGCGCGACAAGCTCTTCGTCGGTTCGGCATCCAAAGCCCCGAAGCTGGCCTCCTACGCTGGAGTCGGCTTCCTGCAGAACTGGCTCCGCGTGACCGCCACGCGGATGTTCCTCGACCTTCGCCGCAGTGCGAACGCCGCGGTCCCTGAGGTCGCCCTCGACATCGCCCTGGTGGCCCACAGTGACTTCGAGTTCGGCCTGCTCAAAGAGCGGTATCGCAGCGACTTCAAGACCGCGTTCGCCGATGCCACCGCGGCGCTTGAACCCTCCGAACGGAACCTGCTTCGGCGGCGGCTGGAGGGGCTCAACGTCGACCAGATCGGTGCTCTTGAGGGGGTTCACCGATCCACGGCCGCCCGGCGCCTCGAGAAAGCTAGGCACAGGCTCCTGCAAAACACGCGCAGCAAGCTCGGTGAGCGCCTGGGGGTCGACCATAGTGAACTCGACAGCGTGATGAGACAGGTGCAAACGCTCGACGTCAGCCTCGAACGACTGCTCGAGTCTAAAGAGTAGCGATTCGTTCAAGAAAATCGACGACGGCCCGCGACGACTTCGCCCTCGTGCGTCTGAGGTCGTATGCGAATCGCCGCACTCATTACAGGAATCCTTGGTGGACTTTGGTCCTTGGTGCTCGGCATGAAGTGGCAGGGGGATGCAGACCGTCACGCCGATCTTCTCGCGGCGGCCGAGCGCGCCGGCACCGATCTGGGCGAGGTGGGGTCCTTGATGACCGCAAGCTGGTTCCTCGTCGCCGGGGCACTCGTGGGGATCATCGGTGGCGTGCTGGCCCTGCGGGGCCGGGGCAAGCTGGGCGGTGCCCTGATGCTTGGCATCGCCCTGGTCCCCGCAATGTTCACGATGAAGGCTCTCGCGGGCACGTTCTTGCTGGTTGTCGCCGGCGTGTTTGCCCTGATCAGCAAGCCGAAACGCGCCTCGGGGATCTGAACGCCGCGCGTGGCGACCCGCCCGCGTTATCCTGCATCCAGGATGCGCACGCTTGGTCCTTTCAGTCTCGTGGTCGTCGCCTGCGGCGCGTGCTCCCAGCCGCAGCCGGCCAACGAGTTGCCGGAGACGGAGGGAGGCGGCTCGTCGTCGGAGACGAGCGCGCCAGCCTCGAGCTCCGGCACCGCCGGGGTCGGCGACGTAACGTCGGGCTCTTCGAGCTCGCCGGTAGCGACCACGGGCGGGGGGAGTGGGAGCAGTGAGGGCTCGACCGGCGAGGCGCCGCCGGTCACGTCGTGGTCTCCGGCGGTTTTGGACTACCAGCTGCGATGCAAGTTGATCTCGGGTACCGGCATCGAAGACCCGACCGCGAACGATACGCATCACCGGGCGAACCTACGCGGCACCGACCTCGGCATCCCGTTGGTGGTCGATGACGAACTCTTTCTGTTCTTCGGAGACACGCAGGGCTATCGGACCATCTGGGCCCCCGGCGAAGACCCCGACAGCGTCGCGCGGGTCGACGCCCTCCAGGCCCGCCAAGATCCCGGAGTGCTGTGCGAGGGCCTCGAGTTCTTGCTGACGCCCGACGACCCATCCGTGGCCGCGGCCAGCGATCCCTCGATCTTGCGCGACTTCGCCGCAGGCACAATGCTCGCCCCGCCGGGGGAGCTCCTCTCGGACTACATCGGTGATTCGCCGCCGCCCTTCGTCAACATTCCCGGCACGTTCGAGGTCCCGACCGGTGCGCTGCGGATCGGAGGCGAGGTCTACACATGGTGGGCCGCCAAGACCACCTTCGACCCGAGGCCGCAGATGACCCTGAGCTACCTCGCGCGCTGGGATCGACCGCGGACGCTACCAGACCAGCAGATCATCCGACCCTTTGACGGGCTGGAGGGGGGCGCGTTGGGGGGACATTTTCTGCAAGCGTGGCCCGTGGTCCTCGAAGACACCGTGTATGTACTGGGCACCGGCGACTATCGTTTCGGCGGCGTCGCGTTGATGCGGTTTCCGGTCGCGGAGATCGAGACGGGGGACCAAAGCGCGCTATTCGACCCCTCGAGCGGGATGTGGGTTGATTCCGCCGGCGCCGATCCAGGCGCGCTCGCGTCGGTTCCCACCTTGTTCGAAGACGACGGCGTGGGCGAGTTGGGCGGCGTGTTCTTGGAAGAGGCGGGCGTCTTCATCGTGATGTACCAACGGGAGCTGCACGATGGCGCTGGCGCGATCGTTGACAACCGGGTCGTGCTGCGGACGGCCGCGCACCCCGAGGGGCCGTGGAGCGAGGCCGTGACCGTCATCGACATGGCCGACCCTGTGTTCACCTCCCAGCATTGCTGCGGGGGCGACGGGTGCCAGGGGGAGCAGATCTTGAACTGCTTCGTCGCGGGGTTGTACGGGATCTACCCGCTGCCATCCCCGACGGTGAGCGTGGGCGATGATGGCACCCTCGACGTGGATTTGGCGTTCTTGGCCTCGACGTGGAATCCCTACAACGTCGTGTTGTTTGAAACACGGGTTGAGATCACGCCGGTGTTCTAGTCCTCAATCAAGCGCTGCTTGATTGAGGCCGTCGCGCCAGTCTTGATAGGGGCCTTTCGAAAAGGCCCCTCACTGCGGCCGACAAGTCGCCCTTCGTTTCACCCGAAACGGGCACCTGACGGCGCCTACTAGCCCTTGATTACACGGGTTTTCGAAAACAGCGCTTGATTGAGGTCTAGGCCTCCCGCTCGAACGCGAAGCCGAGACGACTGAACCCACGCTTGCACAAGGCGAGCGTGGGTCGGTCAGCAAGGCGGAGCCCGCCGGCTTGGCCTTCGACGGACCTAGTCGAGCTCGACGTCGATGGCGCGCAGCGTGCCGTCGGTGCCGGAGAAGCCAACGTAGAAGAAGCCCCGGACGGAGCCTCCGTCGACCATGAAGTCTCGGATGTCGGCTCGGACCTGCACTTCCATACCGTCGTCGAAGCGAGTCCGCGTGCCGGTGACCTGTGCGATCGAGAGTTGCTCTGCTTCGTCGAGACCCGAGACCTGCTCGGTTGCGAAGTGAAGCCGGGCACGAACGCCGGAGAGGTCGTCGCCTTCGATGAAGGCGCGAACCACCACCTGGTCACCATCGCGGTACGCTTCATCGATGGCGCCGCCCAGGCTTCCCCAGCGAGAGGAAGAGAACGCCTCCGCGGCGTCGCAGTTGCTGAACGTGCCGTTGCAGTGGGTGTCGTTGTCGGGGAAGTCCGTGGGGAAGTTCGCTGGGCTGTCGGACTTGCCCTCGTCCACGGCCTGTCCTTCTTCGTTGGTGCCCGAGTCGTCCGAACCGGAGTCACACGCGGTCGCGGCAAAGCAAAGAGACAGAAAGAGCGTGGAGGCGAGTTTGTTCATGACGGCGTTCTTCCTCGTCGGTCGACGACATAGACACATGTAGGACATGAGGCGACATTAGCCAAGGGCCAAAACGCGAGTGGTGGTTCTGACGCGAGACTGAAAATCGCAGAATTCAGGCACCTAGGATGTCTTTGCGATCGATTTTCCGGGGCAAAGAAAACGCGAGTTCCCCAACCAGCCAAACCAACCTCGGCACTAAGTGCCACAATAACTCTGCGCGGCGCCTCAGGGCCGAATCGTCTCTGCGGGGCCGTCCAGGACGCTCTGGAACCAGTCCGCCATCCGGACCCCAGACGTCTCGGCCGAGTAGAACACCGACTTGGTCGACCACGTGTGCACGTCGCTGTCGACCTCGAACAGGGCCACCCGCCCCTGTAGTCGCTCGTCGTGCAGCGCCCACAGTGCTTCGCCGAATCGATCGACACCGAGGTCGGGCACGCCACCGCCGGGCATGCATTCATCGTTGCCGTAGCCGTAGAACAGCCGAAGGATCTGATCCTGATTCGAAGCGATCAGCGCAAAGCGGACGTCCGGATAGGTGTCGGGGAGGTAGGAGAACAGCGTCGAGAGGCCGCCGCCGTCGTCGGGATTGCAGCCATCACAAGCACCGGGCAGCAGGTCGCTAAAGCCCCATCGATCGCGCATTTGGGTCTGCAGGCAGGGGTCGAGAAATGCGTCGGGGAGGATGACGCCGGAGTCGTCGATCATCACAGTGTCGACGCTCGGCCAGCCGGCGCGGATGAACGGAAAGTTGATCATCGCTCCGAGGCCGCCGGCGCTCGTGCCCAACACCACCAGCTGCTCCGGCTCGGGGAAGGTGGGCACGACGCGGTCCAGCGCGGCCAGCACGTTGTCGTGGCCCACGAAGTTCCACGGCTCGTCCACGTCCGGGACGGTCTGCTCCCCCAAGACCCCCGCATGCACATCGCCGGTGCAGTACGGCATGTAGCTGCTGTTGGCATCCACCAGCGGGGTGTCCTCGTTGGCGCAGTCGAGCACCCCGTCGGGGTTGGCCTGCATCGCTTCGGGGCCCGTCTGCATCA